>CAZXOU010000097.1:0-2546 GCA_964642355.1 uncultured Gammaproteobacteria bacterium | reverse complement strand
CCGCAATCACGATCCAAAGCATGAGCATGTGTTTTATATTGAAAAAGAACAAGATCAGATTAATGTAGAGGTTGCCTTCCAATATGTAGAAGATTACAAAGAAAACGTGTACAGTTTTGCTAATAATATTCATACCACAGAGGGAGGCTCTCATTTAGTTGGATTTAGGACTGCACTTACAAGAACATTAAATGCATATGCAAAAAATAAAGGAATTGTAAAAGATAAAGATGATGCATTGCAGGGCGAGGATACTCGCGAAGGATTAACTGGCATTGTAAGCGTAAAAGTAATGGAGCCGCAATTTGAGGGCCAAACAAAGGCAAAATTGGGTAATGAAGAGGTAAAACCAGCAGTTGATACTGTATTTAGTGATGCTTTAGCAATTTGGCTGGAAGAGCATCCACGCGAAGCAGAAGCAGTAATTGGAAAGGCATTATTAGCTGCGCAAGCCAGAAAAGCTGCAAGAGCCGCAAGAGATACAGTATTGCGAAAAGGCGCTTTAGAAGGATTTGCTTTGCCAGGAAAATTAGCTGATTGCTCTTCAAAGGATCCGGACGAATGTGAGCTATATATAGTTGAGGGAGACAGCGCTGGTGGATCAGCTAAACAAGGCAGAGACCGCAGATTCCAAGCAATACTTCCTTTGCGCGGTAAAATTCTTAACGTAGAACGTGCTCGCATAGACAAAATGCTTGCGAACAATGAAGTTAAGTCATTGGTCATTGCTTTAGGCACAAACATCGGCGAAATGATGAATATGGATGATTTGAGATATAATCGTGTAATAATTATGACTGATGCTGATGTAGATGGAGCTCATATTAGAACTCTGCTTTTGACATTATTCTTTAGATACTTTCCAGAAGTAATTAATCAAGGTCATTTGTATATTGCTCAGCCGCCATTATATAGAGTTGATAAAGGAAAGAAATTCAATTATGTATATTCAGAAGATGAATTAGAAAAATTGAAGAAGTCTTATGGTAATATTGAAATAGAAGAAAAAGATTCAGAAGATTCTGAAGAATCAGCGGAAGTTGACGAGACTGCCAAAACAGAAGCATCTGGCAAAATTAATATACAGCGGTATAAAGGTCTTGGAGAAATGAATCCAGAACAGCTTTGGGAAACAACAATGGATCCAGCTACAAGATTGATGAAGCAGGTAACAGTAGAAGACGCGGAAAAGGCAAATGAAATTTTTGATATTTTGATGGGAACAGAAGTTCCAGCTCGCAAAAAATTTATTCAAACTCATGCTAAAGATGTAAAGAATTTAGATATTTGACAAATATCTGTAATTTTGTATACTATATTTATATCAAGTGCCCGGAAAGGGCATTTTAAAATACTTAAAAATAGTGTAAAATATAGAGGTTATGAAAGCTTTAGTTCAATATCTCAGAAATTCACGCCAAGAACTGAGAAAGGTTACTTGGCCAACAAGGCAAAAAACAACCAACTCCACAATACTAGTTATTGCGGTTAGTATTGCTATTGCTGCATTTTTAGGTGCTGCTGATTATGGCCTAAGTAATCTACTTGAATACTTAATTGCTACATTTAACCTATAATATGCCAAAGCAAACTAGCAATTTAGGAAAACGATGGTATGTTCTACATACCTATTCTGGATACGAGGAAAATGTTACTCGTAACTTAAAACAGCGCATAGAATCACTTGATATGGATGATAAGATTTTTGATGTAATTGTGCCGACCGAGACTAAGATCAAGATCAAAAACGGAAAAAGAACAACTGTTACAGAAAAGATTTATCCAGGATATGTAATGGTAGAAATGCTTGTTACTGATGATTCTTGGTATGTTGTCCGAAATACTCCTAATGTAACAGGATTTATTGGTACAGGAACAACTCCTACCCCAATTGCAGAAGAAGAAGTTGCAACATTGCAGAAACGAATGGGTATTAAGGAACCAGAATTTAAAGTTGATCTATCTGTTGATACTCCAGTTAAGATTGTTGATGGTCCATTTAAAGAATTCGAAGGCAAGGTTAGTGAGGTTGACAGTTCACGTGGAAAGGTTAAAGTATTGGTCTCTATGTTTGGACGAGAAACTCCAGTAGAGCTAGATTTCTTACAAGTTGAAAAGATTTAATTATATGGCAGACAAAGAAGTAAAAGTACAAGTAAAACTCCAGATTCCGGCAGGTCAGGCAAATCCAGCACCTCCAGTTGGAACAGCCTTAGGACCGCATGGTGTTAACATGCAAGAGTTTTGCACACAGTTTAACGAAAAAACTCAAGAGATGCGAGGAGACATCATTCCAGTTGTGATAAATATCTATGAAGATAGAAGCTTTGATTTTATTTTAAAAACTCCTCCAGCCGCAGAATTACTAAAGAAAGCTGCAAAGCTAAAAAGCGGATCTGGCGAGCCAAATACTAAAAAAGTCGGCAAGGTAACCAAAGATCAAATAAAAGAAATAGCAGAGCAAAAAATGCCAGATTTGAATGCAAATGACATAGATGCAGCAATGAGAATTATAGAGGGAACTGCTAAACAAATGGGATTAGAAG
>CAZXOU010000096.1:0-2558 GCA_964642355.1 uncultured Gammaproteobacteria bacterium | reverse complement strand
GTAAAACTACATCATTGTCTAGTTTCTGGAACACTGGATACTTTCCAACAAATTCATCAATTGTAGCACTTATATCTGAAAACGTGGAAAAAGTAGACACATCAGAAAACTGGGTTGAATCTGCCTTAACTTTTTCACCGGTAATTGCGTTCGAAAACTTTATTTTAATCTCTGAAATGTCTTCTATTGTATTACCTTCGTACTTTATTTCTACTACCTGATTTGGTTTAAATAAGTATTGACCAGACTTAGAAACTACAACTGAACCCGAAGGAAGTTCAACCGTGTCAATCGTAAGCCCGGCAAGGCTGTTTATTTCAAACGACAAGGTCAGCAAGAGTTTGCTTGCATCATGCTTGATAACAAAATTAACTTCGTCCTCATCATACAAACCGCGCAACCTATTAAATAACATTATATATTGATTACGAGTATCAGTAACCTTGCGATTAAATGTAATATTGTTATCATGCTTTTTAAAATCACTGTAAAATGCGCCTTTGAGATTATCGCACATTCCATCATAATAAGCCAAATCTTCTTCAAGATTCTCCACGTTATTTACATAATCCCATAATTTTTGATTTCTTGTGAGATAAAATTCCGGATTATCTAAAATTTTCTGAGTAAGATCATTTGTCAGCTGTGATGGTAGATAACTTCTAATACCTACGTCCCACGGAATAAACTCAAACTTTCCTTTTGTGTTGTTAAAATAAAGACGCATATCTGCCCAGTTGCTTTGGTGGTTGCTTCCAGCTAAGAGTGCTACCACATTCCAAGAATAAAAACTTTCCATGTCAATAATATCTTCAGCATTCTTAGAAAAGTCATCCTGTTCCATCAAATCAAGCAAAAAATCCAACTCCGAAAAATTATCAAAATTAAATAGATCATCTTCTGTTTCCTTACGCCAAAAATCAATATCATCATAAACAGTTACACTATCCATCCTGCTTGCAGCATTAAGAAACTCACGTGTTACATATAAGTTTGCATCAGAGGGTTTTTCATTTTTTTCTAAAAATTCTTTAGAAAAATCTTCAATTGCAAAATATACACCTTGATAATCATTATTAATATACAGCTGGGAAAATTCCGCATCTGGCAAAACCAATCCTAATTTTTTAGCACGGTAATTGTTAAAATCTTCCGCTAAATACGCGCGATCAGATGGGATAATTAGCTTTAGAGTACGAATGCCATTAAATAGGGTGTCTTTTTTAAACTTGACTTGCCAAGATTTTTTAGGACGAGTCCAGTGATTTGCGTTTGTACCCCTGTTCCTAACTTCAACATCATACTCTTTGTCGTCATAATAAAATGTACCTGGAATTGTATACTCTTTTAGTTCACCACCAAAAAGAAAATTACCAGCAATAACATCATTCGAAAGAGAACTTGGGAGCTTCTCATTGAGTTTGCGAAGATCACTAGCAGAAATCTCCAGTCGGTACTGTGGAATTCCTACATCTCTCTTCATTTTAAAAATATATGTAGAATTAATTGCAGCATTTGCAATCTCGCGAACACCACGGTACAAAGGCAGACCAGATTTAATATATGGGTTAAAAACTAACTCATTTCGGTTATTACTCACATAGGTAACTAATATTAAACCATTCAACACAAGTATAATGGCAAACGACACCATCCAAAAAACCCTGCGACGTGATAACTTATTAATTGTTCTAAATAAATTCATATATACTAATTAGAATTTTTCTCAATAATTATATTCCCTATTGCAAGTGCATCAATTCCAGTTGCAAAAAAACAGCGTAAAGCATCTTGTGGAGTGCAAACAATTGGCTCTCCTTTATCATTAAAAGAAGTGTTTAACACCATTGCATGACCATTAATTTTTTCTAATTCTTTTAATAAATTATAGTATGGCTCATTCTGGTCTCTTTGCACAGTCTGAATCCTACTACTTCCATCAATATGCGTAATTGCCAGAAAAGCATCTTTGTATTCATCTCTAACGTAAAACGTATGCAACATAAACGGACTCTCATTTGCTTTTGAAACTCCTTCAAAATATTTTGAAGCCACTTCCTCGGCAACTGATGGTGCAAATGGCCTCCAAGATTCTCTGTGCTTTACATATTTGTTAATTTTATCATCCATTCCGCTAATTGTTGGATCAGCTAAAATTGATCTATTTCCTAGAGCGCGTGGTCCCATTTCCATCCTACCTTGGAACCATGCAACTATTTTTCCTTGAGTAATAAGGCTAGCCACAGCTTGTGCAATATTTTCTTCTTTACGATAATTAACCTTTGCCCCAGACACAATACCCTCAATTGTTTCGTTACTAAACTTTGGACCAAAATATGCATTTTCTAATTTTGAATTAGGATTGTCTCCAACGCGAGCTGATAATTCTAATGCAGCACCAAGCGCAATTCCCCCATCATTTGCAGAAGGCTGTATAAATAAATTATCACAAAATCCTTGCTTTAATAGTTCACTATTTGTATTGCAATTAAGTGTTACTCCTCCAGCCAAACAGAAATTTTTTATTCCACTATGCTGGAAAGCTTCTTTTGCAAGAT
>CAZXOU010000095.1:0-2641 GCA_964642355.1 uncultured Gammaproteobacteria bacterium | reverse complement strand
ATTAATAATTTTTTGCAAAGTTGTCTCTGGTGCTTTACTAACCTTGTTAAGAATAGAATAGTTTTTCGGTAGAAACTTTTTGTAAAGCGACATAAGATGGTCCACGCGCCAAGCTGGCCAACTAGGATTCCAAAAATAATCTGATTGTTTTATAAATTTTTGAGCTTTATTTAGTTCTGGCTTTTCAATAAACTTCTTAACTGTATATACTTTATAGGATTTGTTATGTACAACTTTTTTGTTCAGCTGAATGTAGCCATATCCTGTCTCTGGGTATGTAGGTTTTATACCCATTGTAAGCGTGTGTGTTGGGTACTTAGACAATATTGACTGCACTCGCTTAATAATATTTGCAAATTTTACATCACTTTCTATCCAGTGGTCAGAAGCCACACTCATTAAAATTTCTTCTGGATCATTTGCAAATACTCTTGCCGCTGCAAGTCCAATAGCGCCAGCACTCTCTTTACGAACAGGTTCTATTAACAAATTCTTTTTAGAAATTTTGGGAATTTGCTTTAGTACATCTTTCGCCTGAGACTTACCAGTAACAATTAAAATATCACTACTCTTTATAGAGTGTAATAATCTTTGATAAGTTCTCTGCAATAGGGTTTCTTTGCTATTACCTAGGATAGCTTGTAGGTGTTTTGGGTAAGAATCGCGAGATACAGGCCACAACCTACTTCCACTACCTCCGGCTAGAATTACAATTTTCATATAATACATACTAACATCTCTTGACTTTCAGTTCAAGGTGTGCTATACTGTATTCATAGTTTCCTCCAGACCCGAGCTTACAAGCGCGGGTTTTATGTTATTACCATTACTTAGCCAATTACTCTTAACTTCTCCAGTATGGACACGTACCATACTGCATAAAATAGTAGCCCTATCAATGATAGGAGTTCTTTTTGCGGCACCTGGAGTAGTTTTGGCCAGCAGTATTAATGCATCTGACCTAATTGTACTCACAAACAAGGAAAGGGTTAAAAATGGACTTCCTGAACTTATAACCAACCACAAATTAACAACTTCTGCACACAGAAAAGCAATTGACATGATATCTAGCCAATACTTTAGCCACACAACGCCTACAGAAAAACCATTTTACGAATGGATAGAAGAAGATGGTTATCATTACCTATATGCTGGTGAAAATTTGGCTATAGATTTTACAACAAATGAAGCTACCATACAGGCATGGATGGATAGCACCACTCATAGGGCAAATATTCTTAATGAAAATTATACAGATATTGGATTAGCAACATTTCGTGGCAACTGGAAAGATCACGAAACAACAATCGCTGTTCAAGTATTTGGTTCGTTATTAGAAGACGCGCCAACCGTCCTAGGACAAACACTAGAAAATTTAAGTAAGGAATTTGGAATTAGAAAAGATTCACTAACTACCCTGGCATCTGACCTGGTGATGCTTCCAAGCTTAGCTGGAAACACTTACTTTGATATTTTAGTTAGTCCAAAAAATGACGCAAAAATTGTAGCGAGCAATCAAGGCTCTAGTAGTATTGCAACCAGCCCGATCACAAAAATTGTACAAGGTCCTACATACCGAACATTACTCAAATCACAAGTTACCTGCTGCAATCAAGACACTGAATTCGCATTAACAGAAGAAAAAAATAACGTGCTAACTAGCACGCCTATTACATATCCAAGTTTTACCAGATTTATTTCAACTTTTGGAGGAAATAAATTATCGTTTTACTCACTTCCCCAAACTACTTACAACAATCTTCTGTTAGCAGGGCTAATAATTTTATTATTACTCTTCTCTTACCAAAACGAAATAAAACGTGAGCTTGGTTTAATTAAGAAATAGATTTCTTTTTCTTAATAGAGTATACAAATATAGCAGCGACCACTCCAACTATGGCTCCTCCAAAAACATCACTTAAATAGTGAACCCCAGCCGAAACTCTCCCAAGCGAAATGAATAGCGCGAGCACCATTAATAAAGCTCCGCTTTTTTTATCTATTAAAAAAACAAAAGTAGCAAACGCCCAAGCCACCCCAGAATGATCAGAAGGAAATGATTTATCTAAATGAGATGTATTTATAAGTGCAACTACATCCTCTGTTATGAACGGCCTTTCTCTAAAAAAGAAATATCCAATAACTTGATTAATAAAATAAGCAACTCCACCCGCAATAAATATATAAACCAATGTGCGCATATGATTAGCTGCGCGCCTAGCAAAAAAAATTATATACACAATCATTACCCATATAAAATAAGAGGCAAAAAGAACTACTAAGGATTTTGGTAAATATTTCCCTAGTTCAAATAATTGCGAGCTTAGTTGGAGATCTATAGATAACATAATTATATTAATGATCTAGAAGTCATTTGCTCTGGAACTTCTAGGCCAATGATTGAAAGCATTGTAGGAGCCACATCTGATAGCACACCAGTCACTTTTAAGGAATGTAAGCTAAAATCATTAGGAAGAGGCTTGGGAAGTTTAAATGATTCGCCTATAAAACTACATGGCACGGGATTAGCACTGTGCTCTTTTATTATATGCCCATTTTCATAATTTAACATCTCTTCTGCATTTCCATGGTCTGCTGTAATAATCACAGAACCATTTAATTTACTTACTTGCTTTATAAT
>CAZXOU010000094.1:0-2729 GCA_964642355.1 uncultured Gammaproteobacteria bacterium | reverse complement strand
ATGTAATGGTTCAATACCTTGTAATCACCCTGCTACAATATGGGGTATATGTCATATACAACCAATCCGGCGCTTCCTCGGGTACGAATGGAAGCCGTTCGTCTTGTCCGCCAAGGCCGATCAACTCGCGAAGTAGCTCGTCATTTAGGGTATTCACAAGCAGCAATAGTACAATGGATAAAGCGCTCACACCAATTACCATCTAATGCCAGAGTCATACCAACCCAGAGTTCTCGTCCACACAGCCATCCAAGCAAGCTGTCTCATGATGTAATCAAAGCCATCCTGGACCATAGGCATAAGTATGGAAGATGCGCAGAAGTAATTCATTATCAACTGTCAAAAGACGGATATCATGTATCACTGTCATCAGTCAAAAGAACACTGAAACGTAATGGGTTAACCTATCCTAGTAAATGGAAGAAGTGGCATCAGTATCCACCCCGTCCAATTGCTAAAAAGCCAGGCATATTAGTGCAAATTGATACTATGTGGGATGGAGAGCGAGTTGAAGGGTTTGGCGCATACGCGCTCATTGATACCTGTTCTAGATGGGTATGTGCTGAATCAGCGCCACGCATTAACAGCATGCAAAGCGCTCAATTCCTTAAACGATCATTAAACACTATTCCATACCGTCTTAAACTAGTACAATCAGATCATGGCAGTGAGTTTGCTAAATGGTTTACAAAACAGCTACTATCAAAAGGAATAGAACACCGGCATTCTAGGGTAAGAAGGCCTACCGATAACGGCCACATTGAACGGTTCATGAGGACACTCCAACAGGAATGCCTGCATAGAATACCAAGAACGCACAAAGCATGGAAAACCTCTATTCCTGACTTTATTCATTATTACAATACTGAGAGACCTCACATGGGTATTAACATGAAAACACCACTCGAAGTGATTACAAGCTATTGACTAGAAAACAGGAGAGAGCTGTATTGATCACAATACATCGTCTAGACCGCTTCGCGTCCACGCCGCCTAACCTTGCTCTGCTTTTGCAACTCTTTCAATAACCGCAACCACAGAATCTGGAGTTAAAGACATAGAATCAATATCCTGCGTAGCTAGCCAAGCAGCAAATTCAGGATAATCACTAGGCGCTTGCCCGCAAATCCCAACTTTTCTATTGTTCTTTTTCGCGACTGTGATGAGATCTGTTATCATCTTTTTGACTGCAAGATTGTTTTCATCATATATATGCGACACTAATTCGCTGTCACGATCAACTCCTAAAATCAACTGTGTTAAATCATTTGAGCCAATGGAGAACCCATCAAAAATCTTTGCAAATTCTTCTGCAAGTATTATATTTGATGGAATCTCTGCCATTACATATACTTCTAAACCATTTTTGCCTTGCTTAAGCCCATTCTTACTCATTACTTCTAGAACCTTTTTGCCCTCCTCTACTGTTCTGCAGAAAGGAATCATTATTTTTACATTTGTAAGTCCCATTTCCTCACGAACTTTTAACATTGCGCGACATTCCAAAGCAAATGCAGCCACATAGTTCTCATCATAATATCTAGATGCTCCTCGCCACCCAAGCATTGGATTATCTTCCCGAGGCTCATACGCTTTTCCGCCGATGAGGTTTGCATATTCATTTGTTTTGAAGTCGCTTAGCCTGACTATGACGTCCTTAGGATAAAATGCTGCTCCAATCCTACCCACACCTTCTGCAAGTTTATCTACAAAAAACTGTGATTTGTCTTCATAATCGTTTGTTAATTCGTCAATCTTGGTTTTTACTTCTTGGTCGGTAATTGACGCATAGTTGATGAGTGCCAAAGGGTGAATTTGGATAAATGTGTTTATGACGAACTCCTCGCGTGCCAATCCCACGCCTGCATTTGGTATAAATGAATGATGAAAAGCTTTTTCTGGGGAAGCCAAATTCATCATGATATTGGTTTTTGTCTTTGGAAGCTTTCGGAGGTCGTGCTTTGTGACAGTAAACTGCGCTTTGCCTTCGTACACATAGCCAATCTCCCCTTCTGCACAGCTTACAGTTGCCATTACTCCTGTTTTAAGCTCTTCTGTTCCTGTTTTTGTTCCTACTATTGCAGGGATTCCTAATTCACGCGAAACAATTGCCGCATGGCAAGTTCTGCCTCCAGCGTTGGTAACAATTCCAGAGGCAATCTTCATAATTGGCTCCCAATCTGGATCTGTCATTTCTGTTACTAAGATTTCTCCCTTTTTAAATTCCTTTAATCCAGACACATCTTTTATTACACGGATATTTCCAATACCTAATTTAGATCCAACTGCTTGTCCTTTTGATAATACTTCGCCTTTAGACTTTATATGATATTCATTTAATATATATACATCTTTATTGGCTTGCACTGTTTCTGGCCTTGCTTGCACAATATATATTTTTCCATCATTCCCATCTTTTGCCCATTCAATATCCATTGGCCGCTTGTAGTGCTCTTCTATAATCATTCCCCAGCGAGCTAATTGAAGTATTTCTTCTTCTGTGAGCACGTGGCGTCTTTGATCCTCTGCTGGAACATCAACAGTCTTAGTTGGATCTGTCTCGCCTTGTGAATACAGCATTTTAACTTTTTTCGTGCCTAGCGTTCTGCCAACAATTGGCTTAAATTTCTCTTTCAGTAATGGCTTAAACACATAATATTCATCTGGGCTTACTTTGCCTTTTACAACTAATTCACCTAATCCCCAAGATCCGTTGATTAATACTACAT
>CAZXOU010000093.1:0-2767 GCA_964642355.1 uncultured Gammaproteobacteria bacterium | reverse complement strand
TGTAGTCCAACCACTACTATCTACTGTATGATTAACATCAAATGCTTGAAATACTGTATCTTCTTGATATCTTGTTGGTAAGTATGTAGAATGAAAAGAGTTACCTGGAAATATTCCTCCAGTACCATCAATATCTATTTCAAGTTCTAATGGTATTAAAAGTGGTTTTGAAGTTTCTGTAACTGTTGTTGTTGTTTTGTGACCAAAGTTTGTAGTATTATATTCAATACTATCAATAAATAATTGTTTAATTTTATTTTCTTTATCATATTTTGAAGAATATAATCTTGATAAAGCAAACTCATACGCAACTGCATCACCGTCTTCTGTTTCATATGTTTCCATTTCACCAATACTTTCCCATTCTTCATCTGATAAATGTTTGGGTAATGGTGGTGGTATTGAATTATCTAACTTAGATTCTATATCTGTTAGTTCCTTGGCTTCTTTTGCAGCATTTATTTCTTCATTTGTTTCGTGTACTTTAGCTTTATATTTTTCAGTAATTGTTTTTTTATTATTTTTTAACCAAGTTATTAAATCATCATCACCTCCCTTTTGTGACAATTCTGTTTCATATTCTGTAGCCGTATTGCTTCCATATGTCTCATAATCTGACTGCTTTAACACAATACTTAAATCTTTATTTGTACTTTGATTTTTCACATCTTTACCTACTCCACCAGCCGCTTCACCTTCTTGTGTTGTTTCAGTTTTAGGACCTCCAGTTGTTGGTACTTGATCTACATTAGCACCATACATAATAGAAAGTGCCATTGCATTAGGTACTGTCGCAGTTATATTTTGTCTTTTAACAATACTATCATTTGTCCATACCGGAAAATAAAAAATTCCATAACTACTTAATACATTGTCTGCGTAAACACTCTTGGTATAACTTTTTCGTTCAATCGTACTATTCATTTTAACTTTTGGATCTGTATTAATATTTGAAATATTTTCATCAATAATTTTAACTCTATGAGTATCTACTGAATCATTTGCAACATTAAACTTCCAGAAATATAAATCTTGATTTAAAAGACTGAACATTGCATTTAATGCTTCTCTTACATCAATACGTTCTACTGTAAACTCATCTGCTTCACTAACACCAAATGCTTCTTTTATTAATTTTGTATTAATTAACATATTTCTTAAATACCCAGCTTCAAAATTTTTCACTGCATTTATAGTCTTCTCTTCATATCGTTCTTCATCTGATATACCAGGTCCTGCTTGTTCATACCCTTTTTTTATAACTTTCTCTACTTTTTGTTCATATTCTGCGAAAGGTTTAAAATTTTCATTAACTATTTTAGCTAATTTATGTAAATATGTTGAATCACCGGTTCCAACTACACGAGTAGCTTCAGCTGGTTTTGTAAGTGGTGTAAATTGACCCGGTAAAATATAATTATTTATGTTTATTGTCTCAAACTCAGGATGGTTTTTTATATGTGTACTTTCATAAATTTTTGATTGTTTACCACTGGTAGTTGGTATATCTTCAACTGACCTAAATTCTATTATAGGTACTTCAGCTTTTGGTGATACTACTGTTAAAAATTTAGATAAAATGTTATCTTCAAACCAACCCCAACGAACCCACGCATCGTGAATTTCACTAATTCCATATTTTTTCATCGTGTAGTTACCTCCTCCAGTTTCCTTACGTTTATATTTGATAATAAACTGATTTGGTATATGTTTAACATACTCGTTAGCACCTAAGAATGTTCCCCAGTTAGTTCCACCTTTTTGATCTGAAAAGAATTTTTTTGTTATTTTATCACCGAGATACTTATCAATATTTGCAATAAAAAGTTTTAATGTTGCTCCTATATCATTTTCTACTACTTTATCAGGTTCTTCTTTAGCATCTTTTAATTTTTCATCTACTTCTTTTTCTGTGTCTTTATTTGATATATCTAATTTAGGAGTACTTGTAGTACTGTCTTTCGATGGTATAGGGTTATCTAATATATTAGTACCTAAACTTGTAAGTACAGTTGAACAATCAAAACCACCGTCTTCTCTCGTAGTAAATTCAAAATTCTTAATGATACCAACCATCATATCAAAATCACCATTTGCTTCTAAAATTTTATTTTTATAATCAGTATACGCGTCTGGTTTTATACCTTTTTGTCCAATAAAAGTAGGTATATTTAACAATGAACTTTTATCATACACCCATCCCCACTCTAATAAAACAGTTTTACCGTGGGCTAAAAAATGTGGCATTAATCTATCAATATCCTCAAAACTCCAACAAGTCCAAGAAACAGTTGCTTCTCTCAAAGCTCGAAGACCACCTCTAAATGCTACATCAATTGATTTTAAACCAGGCATCGGTCTTTTGAATTTGTTTTCAGTATTAGTAGTATCATCAAAAAAATCATAATCTTTAGGTTTTTTTATTACACGAGAACCATATATATCAAAATATCCACCTGCTATTGTTTCTGTACCTGGAACTCCAAATCCATCATAATCAGTTGTCCCGTATGTTAATTCACCACCCACTAAAATAACTGGATTCTCTAAACTAGACGCCATTCTTACAAATGTTGAACGTACAGCTAATTTACTATGTGCAAATGCACCATTTTTAACAACTTGACCAGGAAATTCTGTTCTGCCCAATACTTGTGTTTTTTCAAATAGTCGTTTTTGAATATTCGGAGCGATTGGAGTTAAATCAATCATAACTTTTATTTATTTAAATTATTAAATTTTTATATTATGTTTAATATATTTGTGG
>CAZXOU010000092.1:0-2800 GCA_964642355.1 uncultured Gammaproteobacteria bacterium | reverse complement strand
ATTTAGACCATGGAAAAAATATTGAGATTGTAAAGCAGGCCATAGACGCTGGTTACGAATCTGTTATGTTTGATGGCTCTAGCCACCCATTTAAAAAGAATATTGAGTTGACTAGATCAATTGTCAAATTAGCCCATGATAAGGGTATTTCTGTTGAAGCAGAATTAGGAGCAATTAGCGGAATAGAAGATTTTGTAAGTGTGGAAGAAAAAGATGCAGCTTTAACTAACCCAGAGCAAGCTCAAGAGTTTGTAAAAGAAACTAATTGCGATTTTTTAGCAATTGCTATTGGTACTAGCCATGGAGCCTATAAGTTTAGCAAAAAATCTAAATTAGATTTAAAACGGTTAAAAGAAATCAAAAAACATGTTAATATTCCTTTAGTATTGCATGGGGCTTCTAGTGTGCCAAAGAGCGCTGTTAAAAAAATTAAAAAATTTGGCGGTGATTTGGGTAAGCCAGTAGGGGTTTCGGATAGAGATTTAAAAAAAGCAGTTAAATTTGGAATAAATAAGGTTAATACTGATACTGATATACGTTTGGCATTTACTGGCGGGGTGCGTAAAGTATTAAAAAAAGAGCAGGATGTTTTTGATCCTCGCAAGATTTTAAAGCCAGCGTACGAAGAAATGGTAGAAATGGTTAGATGGAAAATTAAATTATTAGGTTCTAGCAATAAAGCATAACATATGAAAAAACCACTTGTTGTCATAGCTCGGAATATTCCGAAAGAAGGGTTGGAGGATTTGTACAAGCATTGCAAGGTTCGCATGCATAAGAATAGTATGCCGCCATCGCGTGGCGAGCTTTTATCATATGCGCGCGAAGCAGATGCATTAATAACTGTTCTTACAGAAAAGATTGATGCAGAATTATTAAAAGCTGGAAATAATCTTAAAATAGTTGCAAATTACGCTGTTGGATTTGATAATATTGATTTAAAAGCAACTGCAAAAGCTGGTGTGTATGCAACTAATACGCCAGGTAACTTAGGAGCTGCTGTGGCAGAGCATGCAATGGGAATGATTCTCATCCTATCCAAAAAGATGCTACAAGGCGATAGGTTTATGCGTGCGAATAAGTATAAAGCATGGGATCCAAATCTGCTTCTTGGAAGCAATGTTCGAGAAAAGACCTTAGGCATTGTGGGAGTTGGTAACATTGGGTCAGAGCTCGTTAAAATTGCTCATGATGGATTTGGAATGGATATTTTGTACCATGATGTAATTCCAAATAAAGCCATAGAAAAAGCTCAAAAAGCAAAGCGCGTATCACTTTCACAATTGCTAAAACAATCAGATGCAGTATCTATTCATGTGCCGCTGTTGCCTGCAACACGACATCTTATAGGCGCAAAAGAGCTTAACCAGATGAAAGAGACCGCTGTTATTGTCAACACATCTCGTGGGCCTGTTATAGATGAGAAAGCGCTTGTTAAAGCATTAAAATCCAAGAAAATAGCCGGAGCAGGGCTAGATGTATTTGAATTTGAGCCTAAAATGGCACCTGGATTGTCGCGCTTGGAGAACGTGGTGCTAACACCCCACATAGCATCAGCAACCATTGAAGCGCGAACAGAAATGGGGGAAATTGCAACACAAAATATATTAGATGTGTTGATACGTGGTAAAAAACCTAGAAACGAGTTAAAGGCTGAATGATAAATTTTATCCATACATTTGAACCCTATCCAATTGCGTTTTCAATTGGAACATTTGCAATACATTGGTATGGGTTTTTTTTGTTGCTGGGAATTATTATTGGCTATTGGCTGGTTGGAAAACTTGCTCATCGCGTTGAACTATCAAAAGATCTAGCCACTTCGTTATATATTAATGTTTTAATCGGTGGCCTGATTGGAGCGCGCATATATCATGTTCTTACTGACTGGGGATATTACGGAAATAATCTCAATCAAGTTTTAGCTGTTTGGAACGGGGGATTGGCAATTCATGGAGCAATGATTGGAGGAATTTTGACAGCGCTATATTTTGTCAAAAAAAATAATATCAACTTTTGGAAGCTTGCTGACCTGTTTGTCATCCCAGCAATTCTTGGACAAGCAATTGGAAGATGGGGGAATTATTTTAACCAAGAATTATTTGGCAGGCCAACTGATTCTGTAATTGGAATACCAATTAGTTCATTTAACAGGCCTTCTGGATATCAGGCATATGAATATTTTCACCCTACGTTTTTGTATGAGTCCTTAATCAACTTAGTCATTTTTGCAATCCTTCTTCTAATCTTTAAAAAACAAAAAAGGCCAATTGGCCTAGTTTTTTGGCTGTATGTTGGGTTATATAGCGCAGGAAGAATTGTTGTTGAATCATTTAGAATCAATGACGCTGCAATTATAGGCGATATTCGTCTACCATTATTAGTTAGCGTTATTCTGGCGGTTGTGGGTTTGGGAATGGTTTTAAAGACCTTGGCCCTTAAGCATAAACCAGAGTGATTTAAACAGAATTTTAATGTCATGGGCTACCACAAGTAGTCCGTTTTTATTTCTGTTTAATTCAATATAATCCCCATCTAGCTTGTGTTCGCCTCCATATTTGTTTGCATTTAATTTGCGAATTTGAACTGGGCCAGTTAAGCCAGCTTTGATTACTTTTTTTCTCAAGATTCCAAGTCCAATTTCATTTTTGTAATCTACTGGATTCCATGGTCTTGGTCCAACCATACTCATATCTCCCACAAACACATTCCAAAGCTGGGGCGCTTCATCTAAATAAAAAGCCATTAATATTTTTCCGCACTTAGTGAGATTTTTTGGATTTTTTTCAAGACGCTTAGT
>CAZXOU010000091.1:0-2875 GCA_964642355.1 uncultured Gammaproteobacteria bacterium | reverse complement strand
TTTATTATCTAATTTTGGATTTTTTACAATTTCCCATAATAATGCCAGTGCTTTTAGGGTATCTAAATCATCACTAATAAATGTTTTAAATTTCTTTTGGTATGATGTTATGCTTGCGCTTTTTTTGACTTCACGTTTACGCGCAATCTCGCTCAATAGATTATGATATGCTGTTTGAGCGGCCTCTAAACTTTCCCAAGAAAAGTTCATTTGAGTTCTGTAGTGTGCGGTTAATAACAGGTAACGATACGCCAAAGGATCTAGCTCCTTATCCTGAATACTATTCATTGTTATAAATGTCCCAGTAGATTTTGACATTTTATCTTTGTCCATATTCAAGAATTCCCCATGCATCCAAATATTTGCCAAAGGTTTTCCAAATGCTGCCTCTGATTGCGCTATCTCGTTAGTGTGATGCGTTCCAATATGATCTACCCCGCCAGAATGAATATCAAATGGCTGTCCTAAGTGTTTAGATGATATTGCAGAGCATTCTATGTGCCAACCAGGAAAACCTTTTCCATAGGGAGAATCCCATTGCATTGTATGATCCTTATACTTCCCCACCAACTTAAACCATAATACAAAATCCGCAGGATGTATTTTACCTGTATCTTCTTCCACCTCGTCTCGTGCTGCAATAAGTTTTTCATCTAAAGATTGGCCGTTCAACTTTCCATAATTTTTAAATTTAGACACATCAAAGTAAACTGCTGTGTCAGTTTCGTATGCATATCCTTTTTCCACTAGCTTTTCTATAATCTTAATTTGATCTTTTACCGTATCAGTAGCTTTATCTACGATGGCAGGCTTTCTGATATTTAATTTTTCCGCATCCCTAAAAAAAGCCTTTGTAAACCTATGTGCAATTTGCCAAACAGTTGCTCCTTCCCGCTTTGCTCCTTTTTCTAGTTTGTCCTCTCCTTCATCAGCATCACTAGTTAAATGCCCTACATCTGTAATGTTCATTACACGCTTAACCTTATAGCCAATATATTCAAGCGACCTTTGTAATACATCTGCAAATACATATGAACGCAAATTTCCAATATGAGCGTAATTATATACAGTAGGCCCGCAAGAATAAAATCCAACATTCTTGCCCTTTATAGGCTTAAGAGTTTCCTTTTTTCGAGTTAAAGTATTATACAATTTCATGCTGATATCATATCATAATCAGACCTTTTTTCAACAAAACAAAAACCCAGATAAACTCTGGGTCTTTGAGCTTGCTTAGAAAACTAAACAGCTGGAGTTGCGTCTCCACCTTCTGCTGGAGCAGCAGGTGCTGCATCAGGTGTAGTAGGAGCTGCTGGGTCAGCTGCTGGAGCATCTGTTGCAGGTGCTTCAGGAGCTGGAGCTGCAGGATCAGCTGCAGGCATTGTTGTGTCGTCTTGCATAGTAAGTTGTACTTACTTATTAAAATAATCCGAACATCAAAATAAATTGTTTGCTCAGATTTGTATATAAAACATAGCACAATGATTTTTTTTGTCAACTTTTATTTACGTACAAAGTCTGTGTTGGGTATGCAAACTCAATTCCTTCCTTCTCAAATCTCTTATAGATGGCAAGGTTAGCCTCCTCTTTCTTATTCATATAGTCTTTGTAGTCAGCTGACTTAACAAAAAATACAGTCTGAAAATTCAAACTAAAGTCTCCGTACTCATCAAAATTACACCTATCATAATCAACCCCATCTACAAGATCCACAATTTCTTTAATCATTTTTGGTATTGCTTCTAGCTTTTCACTTGATGTACCATATACCACCCCGAGATTAAATATTACCCTACGCTCTTTCATTTTCTTAAAATTCTGCACGCGCGTGCTAGTAAGCTCTGTATTAGATACTACCATTTCCTCCCCCTGCAATGTACGAATACGAGTGGTTTTCATGCCAATTCGCTCTACAGTTCCCATATCCTTGCCTATTTTGATCATATCCCCAACCTTAAAAGGCTTATCTATATACAAAGAAAATGAATTAAACATATCTCCCAAAACGTTTTGCAATGCCAGTGCAATAGCAATTCCTCCAATTCCGAGCGACGCAACTAAAGACGTAACATTAACATCTAAATTTGCAAGAATCATGATAAACCCAAATATCCATAAAATCACACGCACAATTAAACGAATTGAACTCACCATTGATTTGCTATGCTCAACTGATTCCCCTGCTTCACGTGTCTTGCGTGTATAAACCCTAAGTCCGTAATCTATAATTTTTTCCACTGCTTGGACAATCTCGTAAGTAATAACCACCAAAAAAATAACAGAAACTGCTTTTTCTGCAACTGGATGCAGAACCAAATACTGAATACTAAAATACAGTGCTACCAATAAATAAAAAGGTGGCTTAATTCCATCAAAAATATTTATTACAGTATCATCAAATTCTGTTTTGCTCCGCTTAGCCACTTTCTCTAAGCGAGCCAAAATAATCATCTGAAATACTTTTAAGATGACGAGCAGACCAACAAAAATAACCAAAGCAATCACATAATCATAAGCAGTGTTGCCTCCTAGCGAAATATCTTTGAGTTGGTTTAAGATTGGATCTAATGCGGACAAATCCATATACCTATAGCATACCATAATACTAAACTAGACAAAAGATAAAGAACCCAGCAGAAGGTGGAGGGTTCTTTATTTTGAATCAGACGCAGTACTCATACAACCGATTTCGTTAATCAGTTTGAGGAGCAAGCTCTACGATCCAATATAATTCCGCGTAGTCCATGTCTTCCGCAAGCCTTTGCTCTTGTTCTGTATTTTGGCCACCCTGATATGGCTTTCTAAATTTATGTGAAGCTGGGACATATATCTTGTACGTTAAAAAATCTATGATACATCCTTTCACACTTCCATT
>CAZXOU010000090.1:2357-2968 GCA_964642355.1 uncultured Gammaproteobacteria bacterium | reverse complement strand
TTACTTTCCTCTATGGCTTTTAAAATAGGAACCATTAAGCCATAGTCTGCTCTTGTGCCTGTGATATATAAAATTTTCCTTACTCTTTTATGCATACTCATCTATGGTATTAAGTTTTTCTTAATAACTATCTCGTATTGCTTCATCATGAGCAAGCCATTTGGATATGGCATAAAGTCCTCGCTAACCTCTTCACCTTTTTTTAATGAGAGTATCTTTTCAGGAAAACTAGCCCCAAGTGCATGTGATGCCGGGTAGCCACCTCCAAAACGGGGGTTAATCTCCATTATCTTATAGCCATCGCCGCATTTAAATACATCAACATCTGTTGGGCCATATAGCTTTAGATTCATGGCCAGCTTCTTCATTAAATCCAATAAGACTGTATCATAATGGCTTAACGATTTATCTGTTTCTCCGGCGCGCATAACAAGCTTTTGCTTTGCAAAAATAGAAACTGGCTTATTTTTGGCATTGCTAAATATATCAATTCCATATTCTTTGCCAGTTAAAAATTCCTGAATAATATCTTTCCCTTCTCGAAAACAAAACTGCAATTCTTTTAGTGAATTAACTTTTCGCAATCCAAAACTTGCACTCCCTTTATTAGG
>CAZXOU010000090.1:0-2347 GCA_964642355.1 uncultured Gammaproteobacteria bacterium | reverse complement strand
AGCGGAAAATCCAACTCTTTGCTATTAAGCGCATCTGTTGCAGATGACAGTGTGTTATAGGTAAACGGAGTTGGAAGCCCATGTTTCTGTAAAAATTGAAATGCTTTATATTTGTCAAAACATGTATCTACAACATCCACGCTTGGCGTTATGATATGAATTCCTTTTTTAAAAAATAAATCACGATGCAGAGCAAAAAGAGGCAGCTCTAAATCATTAACTGATATAATTCCTGTGATGGCATTTTTTTCACAAACAGAACATAGCTCTTTTATATAATTGTCCGAAGTATGCTTTGGTATTATAAAAAAATCATCCGCATTATAAAGCCCTGGCGTATACACATTGCAATCAGCAGCAAAAATCTTACCTGTGTTAGCCAGTGCTTCTTTAAAATATTTTACTAAATATCCGCGTCTTCCCACAGAAGTGATTAATATATTCATATAACTATTCCTTGATTTCCATATTACTTATTTTTTATAAAGTTACTATTCAATAGTCCGCCAGTAAGCCAATATACCACAGTTCCGCCCAGCTTTTTCTTGCGTAGCAAATCAAACAGGCCAGCAAAGGCTTTGGCATTATAAGTAGGGTCAACTGGAATACCCTCGCAAGATGCCACTGTTTCAACGGCTTCCTCGCTTTCTTTGGTGGGTATGCCATATCCTGCGCCAATGTATTCATCATACAATATAACAGCTTCCTGCGGCACGTAAGGCAACGCAAGTTCAGCACGCGCTTCTTCTGTAATACCCATAATCTCGGAAACACACCGCTCTGCGTCACGAGCAACACTTATGCCGACAATACGGCTCTCTCTACCGAGCGCGCGCATGCCGAGCACAAGGCCGGCCTGTGTAGTTCCAGTACCTGCGGGTACCACAATATAATCCGGATTAATATTGTGGGCTTTAAATTGCTCATGTGCCTCAATCGCTGCTGCGGCATATGCAAAAACACCTTCTTTGGTATGCCCCCCAGCTGGAATAAAGTACGGCTTTTCTCCACGTTTCAGTAGCGACGCGAGACAGCGTTCAATAGTCTCTGGAACATCACGCTTGCTTGTTGCATGCATGATCGCGCCTAGTTGCTTGAGCCATGCGGCATTTACGGAAGAGGCGCCGCCCTGTGTACTTTTGATTATAACAAGCTCTGTTTTTAAGCCAAGTTTATTCGCACAAGAAGCAGTCAAGCGGCAATGATTTGAGTTTTCAGTTCCCACAGTCACGACAACTGTGGAATTTTGTGCGCGAGCAAGAATGTACTCAAGCATGCGCTCTTTGTTGCCGCCGAACAACCCACCGGTTAAATCATCGCGCTTAATAAATATATTTGCGCCAAAACGTTCACTTAAGCGCCTAAGATAAATAAGCGGCGTGGGCAATTGGCAAAAGTTTACTTTTGGAATATGTTTTAATTGCATAAATACTATATTAGGATTCATCAGTAACGCGCAGATATATTTTCTTCCGGCCGTACGAGAGGTATGCAAGATCGTGTCCTGGAAACGTAAACGCACGCGCAATGCGGTACATATCCTTTAAAGGCAACTTGGGATTAACCTTTCGATACCTTTCTAATGCATGTTTATTATTATACGCTGGCCTCTCGCCTCGGTTAATAAAAAACTCATGCGGACGATTAACATCTTTATCGTGTATAATATCATCAATATTTTCTTTAATTAATCCATAAAGCGCCTTGTTCACTTTACAAAATACATCATACGCAGTATCATGTTCGCCTACTGAAAACCACTTGCGCGCTATAATTGGCCCACCATCTATTTTGTGTGACATGTAATGGATTGTGCCAGCAAACTTTTTTTGATTCTGCAGAATAGCGAAATTTGCAGCATTCAGACCTCCGAATTGGGGCAAAGGGCCGCCATGGCAGTTTATCACTCCTTTTGAAAAACGATCTAATACTTCTTGGGAAAGAATATCAGGATTGCGGGCAGATATGGCGCAATACAGCTCTTGTTTCTTGAACGCACGCACAAGCTCTTGGGCAGTATATATTGGTATACGCTTATTATCCAAAGTTGCTAAAAAATCATACACACACGGTTCGTGAGATTCACAATGCGCAAAAAATTCTCTTGATTTTTGCTCGCATACAACCCCAACCACTTCTATCTCTGGACGGGCTAGTAACAATTTTAAAATTTTAGT
Source organism: uncultured Gammaproteobacteria bacterium (assembly GCA_964642355.1). Lineage (GTDB taxonomy): Bacteria > Patescibacteriota > Patescibacteriia > UBA2169 > UBA2169 > UBA2169. The sequence continues at coordinate 170 of CAZXOU010000090.1, read as the reverse complement.
TGCTAGCGGTATGCTACCCAATAAAATTATTTTCTTCTTCATATAGTTATCTACTTTTGGCAAAACCACATAATATGTTTATAGATGCTGCCATTTTGCTCGCACTGATCAAAAGCTTTTCTCAACTCAATCTTTGTTAGTATAAAAGGTTGGTTCACAGTTATTTTGAA
>CAZXOU010000089.1:0-2992 GCA_964642355.1 uncultured Gammaproteobacteria bacterium | reverse complement strand
TCATTAAGGTTTTTATAGTGAAGAATTATTACAGCGATATGTGGTTGTTTCATACAATAGGTATGGTAGTATATGCATATGAAAGAAACAAGGCAAATACTACTTATTTGGCGTGGAATACTGATTTTAGTTTCAGTTTTGCTACTTGTATGGCTTTTTTGGCAGAATATGGTGCCAACTGGTATTTTAGTTTTGGAGTATAAAAAAGGCAGTGCAACATCACCTATATCTGATTTGCATCCAGATAAGCGATTAATTGATTTAGAAGAAGATGGTGATGATCAACGCTTTTTTGTTGATCCAGTTTATTTTGACGCGAAAGTTCCACGCGAGTTTGACACTGTTACAGTGGATTTAACATGGCAGAATCAATCACAGCCAATTATAGAGCTTGGAGCTAGGAAAATTAGAGGAGCTTGGGGGTTTGTGTTAAAGCCTTTGCAGAATAAAATTATAGATGATTTAGACTGGCCTTGCCAAAGATATGACGAAGTAATTTTCTGTCAGCGCACAGAATCATATACAAATTTATCATCACTATTAACACAACCACCAGCCGAAAAAGTTTTATCATATAATTATGTTCTTCCGGAAAATGTTGCACATGATGTTATGAACGTGAACACTGATATCGCTGACTATAATTATCTAGTTGCAACATACCAAGCGCCAGAATCATTAGGAGGAGATTGGCATCATAAGCGTGTTCAATATAATTGGCAGGACTTTGCCTTACACATAAATGAGATAAGTTTTTTAATCTCCGCACCAGAATTGCACAAAGGTCATGGCCAAATTGTGTTAGGGGACACATCAATCATCCTAAAAAGAAATCCATTGGATTGGCAGGGATTTTGGGAGTATGTAGGATCTCAATTTAAACGATTAGAAAAGTAATATGACAAAGGATCTAATTTTACAACTTAATACAGAATTGTTCCGAGCATCAGGAATTTTAACGCTTATTCTTTTTTTGCTTGAGACGCTCAAAGAAGGTTATGTTTCTTTTTATTTAAATCCAGTGATTATATTAGTCATATTTTTAGGATCAGGAGTTATTTGGCTATTTACACCACAAACCATTGAAAATAAAGGTATTTTAGGGTAATATGTTTATATGATAGAAGGAGTAATTATAAAAAAATTAGAAAAATTTTCAGACGAACGAGGCTGGCTTTCGGAGCTTTGGCGCGCAGATGAAAGCGGCTATAAACCAGTAATGGCATATTTTTCTAAAACAGAGCCAGGAGTTAAAAGGGGTCCGCACGAACACAAGGAGCAATCTGACGGATTTGTGTTCGCAGGCCCTGGGAATTTTAAATTCTACCTTTGGGAAAATAGAAAAAATAAGCCAGGTTATCGTGAATCAGAAACATTAGAAGTAGGAGAAAATAATCCTATTATGATAATTGTACCTCCCGGAGTAGTTCACGGATATAAGAGTATTTCTGATGTTGCTGCATACAATATTAATCTCCCTGATAAGCTATATAAAGGAGAAGATAAAAAAGAGGAAGTTGATGAAGTTCGCTGGGAAAAAGATCCAAGTTCGCTATTTAAAATAGAATAGTATGGATGACTGCATTTTTTGCAAAATTGTGAAAGGAGAAATTCCTTCACATAAAGTTTACGAGGATGAAGATATTCTCGCATTCTTAGATATTAATCCAGTAAATCCTGGTCATACTTTAGTAATTCCAAAAGAGCATTGCAAAGATTTGTTAAGCACTCCAACAGAATTAGCACAAAAGCTAATGGCTACAGTACAAAAGCTTGCGCCAGTTATTATGAAATCAGTTGAATCAGATGCTTTTAATCTTGGAGTGAACTGCGGGGAAACAGCCGGGCAAGTTGTATTTCACACACATTTGCATATTATGCCGCGGTTTGAATCTGATAAATATGAATTATGGCATGGAAAAGAAATGAGTGAAGATGAATTAAAGGAAATTTCTGAAAAGATTAAGTCTAATTTATGAGTATTATCATCACCGGCTCTCTCTCCTACGACAGGATAATGGATTTTAAGGATAGATTTCGGGAACATATTTTGCCTGATAAGATACATATGTTAAATGTATCTTTTATTGTTGATAATTTAGATGAAAAATTCGGAGGCACTGCTGGCAATATCGCGCACAACTGCAAACTTCTAGGGTTTGGGCCCACAATCGTTGGAGCTGTTGGCAAGGATTTTGGAAAGTATTCTGATTATCTAAAAGATCGTGGATTTAATATAAAGCATATTAAGCAATTTGATGATGAATATACTTCAGTTGCAACAATGGTGACTGACTTGGATGATAACCAGATTAGCGCGTTTTATCCTGGGGCAATGAAGTATGGAGAAAAAGTTGCTCTGCCAGATGAGTTTAATGATAAAGATTTTTTGGTTATTGCCCCATCATCACAAAAAGAGATGATTTACAGAATCAAAGAGGCGCAAAAAAAGAAGATTGCTTATCTTTTTGATCCAGGACAGCAGATGACTACTCTGTCCGCGGACGACTTATGGGAAGGAGCATCAAATTCTGCGATATCAATTTTTAATGACTATGAATGGCAGTTGTTCCGTGAGAAGACAGGCAAAGAGCTTGATGATTTAACAAAGCGCGATGTTGTAGTCATTGTGACGCAAGGCGCACAAGGCTCTATTATTTATACTTTTGATGATGACGAACAAATCGGAGCTGCAAAGCCAGACAAAGTAAATGATCCAACTGGGGCAGGAGATTCGTATCGCTCTGGCATAATCGCAGGGTATGTAAATAAATGGGACTGGAAAGTCGCTGGACAAATGGCAGCAACAATCGCGTCATTTGCTGTTGAGGAATATGGTACGCAAGAGCATAATCCGCCTTTAGATGATGTTCGTGAAAGATATATTAAGAATTTTGATAATAATTTTCCATTATGAAAGCATTAATCTTAGCTGCTGGATATGGCACGCGCATTCAAGAGGTGGTAAAAGATACACCAAAGGCGCTTATAG
>CAZXOU010000088.1:0-3042 GCA_964642355.1 uncultured Gammaproteobacteria bacterium | reverse complement strand
GATGTACTAAATATCCAGACTGTAAAGGAATTAAAAATATAGAAAAAGGCACAGGTGTGAAATGTCCAGAATGTAAAAAGGGAGAAATTATAGAAAAGAAATCCAAAAAAGGCAGAACCTTTTTTGCCTGTAACCAATATCCAGATTGCAAAACAGCTTTCTTTGCAAAGCCTGTTGATGAGAAATGCCCAGAATGCAAAAGCCAATTAGTGTTTGGTCCAAAAGGAACATATAAATGTTCTAGTAAAGAGTGTAAATTCACAAAAACTGCAGAAATTTCAGAATAAAATCACTATCCAAAAAGGCGCGTAACAGCGCCTTTTTTAGTTGACAAAAACACTCCATCTCAACTACCCTATAAACAATATGGCTAAAGTAGATGAACTCATAAAAATCATTAATCAAGAAAAGCTAAAAGTGGACAAAGATCTTGTGCGCTTGGCTTTTGATTTCGCAAATGAAGCTCACAAAGGACAAAAACGAAAAAGTGGAGAACCATATATAAACCATCCTTTTGAAACCGCAAAAACACTTGCCAAGTACCACTTAGACCAAGACACTATTATAGCCGGACTTTTGCATGATGTTCCAGAAGATACGGATCGCAGCTTAGCTGATGTTAAAAAAGAATTTGGGCCGAATGTTGCAAAACTAGTTGAGGGCATCACAAAGCTAGGTAAATTAAAATATCGCGGTATAGAGAGATACTTAGAAAATTTGCGTAAAATGTTTGTGGCAATGGCTTCGGACATTAGAGTTATATTTATTAAATTCGCGGACAGGCTACATAACTTAAAAACTTTAGATTCCTTAGATCCAAAAAAACAAGAACGTATAGCGCGTGAAACTTTAGAAATATACGCACCCATTGCAAATAGACTTGGTATTTGGCAACTAAAAGGACAGTTAGAGGATTTCTCATTTAAATACCTATACCCAAATGATCATGTATCCCTAAAAAAAGCACTCGAGCAAAACTTTAGCGAACGCGATGATCTTCTTAAGGAACTGAACAGAAAAATCTCACAACTTCTAAAAAAAGAACACATCAAAACACTAGAAATATCAGGAAGAACCAAAGGTATGTGGAGTTTGTACAAAAAAATGCAATCTCATAATAATGAGCTGCATCGCATTCACGATATAATTGCTTTGCGAGTTGTTGTTCCAACTATAGCTGACTGTTATCGCGCTCTAGGCATTATTCATAATAAATGGCGCCCTTTGCCACACAGATTTAAGGATTTTATCGCACAGCCCAAGCCAAATGGGTATCAATCTTTGCATACAACCATATTCTGCGACAGAGGCAAAACCATAGAAATTCAAATCAAGACATTAGAAATGCACCAAGCAGCTGAATTTGGAATTGCTGCTCATTGGCATTATGATGAAAAAGGATCTATTAAATTAGATGCAAATTTAGATTGGGTTCAAGAGCTATCAAAATGGCAAAAAGAAATTACAAGTAGTAAACAATATCTAGATTCATTGAAAATTGATGTGTTCCAAGATAGAATTTTTGTATTTACCCCAAAAGGCGATGTTATAGATCTTCCAGAAGATTCTACGCCAATAGATTTTGCTTATCATATTCACACAGAAATTGGAGACAAAGCCACAACAGCAAGAGTCAACAACCAAATTGCATCATTAGATGCTGCTTTAAAAAGCGGTGACATGGTAGAAATTATTGTAGAAAAAGGAAGGCGCGGCCCAAACCGTGATTGGCTTAAATTTGTTAAAACAAGAGCAGCTCGCGATAAAATAAAAGCAAGCGCTCCAAAGGGACTTTGGGACACTATTACAAGTTTCAGAGAAAAATAAATTATTACTCTTCGCCAAGTATTTTAGATACTAATCCTGAAAGTTCTTCGTCTCCGTAAAATTCAATAGTTACAATTCCAAGATTTTTACCGCGTTTTCCAATCATTACCTTTGTACCAAGCCTGTCTCTAAGACTGCGCTCAAATGCCTCTATATTTGGATCACGATTCACTGCTACGCGGGTGTGCCTGTTTACCTCTACTCTCTTAGCTTCAATCGTTGTGTCCCCAATGCTTAATTTTTCATCTATAACTTTGCGGAACAAAGCCATTCGCTTTTCTTCGTCATGAACTTCTAAAATCGCGCGAGCATGGCCACTTGTTATCTTACGCTCTGCAATAGCAAGCTGTATTTCTGTTGGCAAACTAAGCAATCGAATTGCATTAGAAATAATGGGTCTAGACTTGCCAACCTTCTTACCAATGTCAATATGTGTTAAACCAAATTCATCATTTAATTTTTGATATGATTCTGCCTCCTCTATAGGATTTAAATCTGCTCTTTGAATGTTTTCTATAAGTGCCAACTCTAAACGCTCTAATTCACTTGCTTCGCGCATTATTACTGGAACCTTTTTTAGTCCGGCCATTTTAGAAGCACGCAACCTGCGCTCCCCTGCAATTAGTTCATGCTCTCCGTCTTCTGTTGGGACAACAACCAATGGCTGTATAATCCCATGTTCGCGAATGGACTTAGAAAGCTCCTCCAACTGCTCTGGTACAAAATGTTTTCTGGGCTGATGCCTGTTTGAGACAATCTCATCTACTGGAAGTTCCGTAATTGATGAATTTGCAACATTAAGATCAATTGATGAGTCTTCTTCAATTGGTTCTGTGGCTTTTTTTTGCGGTGTAGTTTTTTGTGGAGCGCTTCCCCCAGCGGAAGATTTATTATTTGGGATTAATGAACCCAAGCCTCTTCCTAATCCGTAATTTTGTTTTGGCATAATAAATTAAATTTTTTCGTGAATTTCCAATAGCTCGCGCGCTAGCCTTTCGTATGCTTTTGCGCCTTTTGATTTTGGATCATAATGCAAAATTGATTTTCCATACGAAGGAGATTCCGTAAGCCTAACATTGCGAGGAATTACACTTCTGAATATTTTATCTGGAAAATGCTGGTAAAGTTCGTGCATTACTTGTTCTGATAATTTCTGCCTGCCATCGTACATTGTTAATACCGCGCCAAGAACTTCTATCTCTGGTTTTATATTTT
>CAZXOU010000087.1:0-3079 GCA_964642355.1 uncultured Gammaproteobacteria bacterium | reverse complement strand
TGCAATCAGGTCTTAGATTATATAAAAATCTGTCTATTCATTCAGAAATTAGATGGTATGGCGATAAATTTATAGCTGGTAAGTCAAAAAAGGAATTAAAATATAGGTCTGATATTGTGATTATTGATCATTCAGATTTACGAGACAAGGAGTTGCCAGAATTTAAATTACCATCAAAGGGGTGCGGTTTTAGTAAATACTATTGTGCCATTGAAATTAAGTTGCGTCGCACGAACGACAAAAATTCAAATTCAAAATACGACACGATTATCAAAACCGATATAGACAAACTAAATGAAATAAAAGAACGAACAACTGGCGGTGGAATTATTGATAGGAGTTATTATGTGATAGTTTTTGACAAAAAAATGAAAAGAAAAAAAATTATAATCAATAACAATAAAAATGCTATATGGGAAAGTTGGAATATTTAAAATTTAGTAAACCAATTTTTTAATAATCAAACTTAAATTTTATGAAAAAACAATCTATAATTTTTTTTATCCTAATTTCTGTTTTAGGAATATTAGCAAAGGTTGACGCAGAAATTTTGACTCCTAATATTAATTCAATAACACCCACTTCATTCTCTACTGGAGAAACGATAAGTATTAGTGGAGAAAATTTTGGTAATTTTGAAAAAGGGAGTTATTATAATCGCCTTTGTTTTGGGTATGAAGAAGGAGAAATTATTTCTTGGAATAATAATCAAATAAATGTAACAGTTCCTGATTCAGTGTATTATATTAATTATGGAAATGATCTTGGGATTTATACCATACAGAATGATGCCTCATGGGGTACTTCCTGTGGTTCTGCTGAGGGTACAAGATCTAATTATTTTACTAATTATGTAATAAAACCAAAAATAACTTCTTTCTATCCAAGTAAAGTTATACCAGGTGGAGAAGTTGATGTTAGTGGAGATGGATTTGGTTCCGCGCAAGGCACAGTATTAGTTAATGGAATGAGTGTAGATATAAATAGTTGGGACTCATTTAGTATATCATTTAATATTCCGAATATATCAGCAGAATCTGTAGATGTAGTTATAAAAACTTATGATGATATTGAATCAGATGATTTTACTTTGGTAATTTTGGGAGCACCCGAAATAACATCAATATCCCCTCAAATTAGAAAGGTAGGTGATGATTCTGTGTCCACAATCTATGGTTCAGGTTTTGGAGAGATGACAAATGAAGGGTTTGGGGTTTATATTGTAGATAATGATGGTAAAATTTATAGAGATGACTCTGCTTATGGGAGTACCCCATATAAAACATTGGTAAAATCTTGGTCAGACAATAAAATAGAATTGTTATTAAACATACCTGGTTGTGTTAGTTTTGAAAATGATTTATATGATAAGGTTTATGGCCCTTGTTTTTATATTCAGCCAGAAATAGTTTCTCTAAGTATTAATACTGGCGTTGTTGGAGATAAATTAATTTTGAATTCTAGTCGGGCTCATAATTTTACAAGCGTAATACCAAATCATGAAGAAGTATTAAATCACGGTGCTGAAATATATTTTAATAATGTCAAAGGAGTAATAAAAGAAATTAGTGATTATGAAATAGTTACTTCAATTCCAGAAAATGCGAAATCAGGCAATATAAAACTTATATATCGCCATAACGGCACAAGCATAGAATCTATTGGTACATATTTAGAAATATTACAACCAACTGCTCAAGATGACTTATCAGCATATCAGCAATATTTACAACAGGCAAAAGTTGACCAAGCATGGAATTATTCACATGGCAGTTCCGATGTTACTGTTGCAGTCATAGATGATGGTGTTTATACAGGACATCCTGATTTAGATAGCAATATGTGGATTAATTCTGATGAAATAGAGGGCAATAACAGAGATGACGACAACAATGGCTATGTTGATGACAGGTGGGGTTGGGATTTTGTGACAAATTCAAAAGATATGACTACACTGGGAACACACGGTACCATGGTTGCAGGAATTATTGGATCAGAAAGCAATAATAATACTGGCATAACTGGGATAAACTGGAATGTAAAATTAATGCCAATAATTGCTTGCGACGATACTGGTTGTGATAGCGGGGCTATAAAAAAAGCAATTAGATATGCTGTTGATAATGGAGCGGATATTATTAATCTTAGTTTGGGCGGAGGCGTATTTAATTATACTGATAATTATAACGAAGTTATTAAATATGCTTTTGACAGAAATGTTTTAGTAGTTATTTCTGCTGGCAATGGCGACTTAGAAGGCGGTATTGGAAGAAATTTAGACATTACCAAGGTGTCGCCAGTTTGCAATGACGGCAATCAAAATATGGTGCTTGGTGTTGGCGCTGTTGACGCGAATAATCAACTTACCACATGGAGTAATTATGGAGGGTGTGCTGATATTTATGCTCCGGGTAAAGATATTGTTTCTACCGCTGTGCCAGCTTATAGTACTTTAAACGGATTTTATGATTCAGCTGACGGTACATCTTTCTCAGCACCAATTGTATCTGGTATTGCGGCGTTAATAAAAGCTAAATACCCTACAATAAAAAATACTGCTATTCGAGACAGGATAATCAATAATTATGATTATCAAAATGGTCGAAAAATTGTAAACGCATATAAAGCAATATCACAGTCATTCAGCGATAGTGAAAAAAATACAAACAATGTGCCTGTTTCAACACCTACTCCTCAAAATATAAATAATAATACAACAAATATTATTAACAATACTGTAGAGCAAGAAAGAAAATTGATCACTAAAATAGACAACAGCTTATCAAAAAGAGTAAGTGGAAATATCTTATTGCAGGTAGAAAAGAATGGCGAGGGATGGTATGTGTATCCTGATAATAAGAAAAAATATTATCTAGGACGACCCGCAGATGCTTTTAGTATTATGAGAAATTTAGGTTTAGGAGTTAAGCACAGCGAGCTTGCTGGATATCTCACAGCGAAATTTCCAAGCAGATTGTCTGGAAAAATAATGCTGGATGTAGAACAAAATGGCGAAGCTTATTACATCAATCCAAATGACTTAAAAGGATACTACCTTAACAGACCTGCGGACGCATTT
>CAZXOU010000086.1:0-3134 GCA_964642355.1 uncultured Gammaproteobacteria bacterium | reverse complement strand
TTGCAGGAGATCAAACACTATTAGAGGTACTAAGAGTAGGATCTGACGCATCAGCGTTTTCTACTATTACAAAAGTTGGTGGAGATATAGAAGTCGGAGCTGATAAGCACTTTATTGCAAGATACACTTCAAACGATACTCATCGATCTCTTTTGCAGTGGCAAGGTTTGCAGTTAGGTAATAATGGAGCTAATTATATTGTCGCGGGCAATACTGCAACAGGAGGCACTCTTAATATTGTTGTAAATAACTCAAATGACACTCTTGGAAATCCTGCGGGCTATAATGGCACTTTAGCGCTTACTATAGATGCGAGTGGCAACCTAAATGTTCCAGCAGGTCAGTTGCAGGCAAAATGGCTGCACTCAACAACAGGAGGCAATAACACAATGGCAGGCAATCTTGGAGTTGGTAAAGTTTCCGTTGGAGCGGGGTTAACTTTGGATGTAGCGGGGGACACTAAAATTACTGGAGATTTAGAAGTTACTGGAGACCTTTCGTTTGGTACTGGTGCTGACCTTGCAGAAGAATTTACAAGCACAAAAGATATTGACGCAGGTACTGTAATAGTAATGGGAAATAATGGCTATAAATCAGCAATTATATCAACCGAAGAGTATGATAATAGAGTAATTGGGGTTGTTTCAGATGATGCTGCTATTACTATGGGTCGTGTGGAAGGACCTAATAAATCTGTTATTGCTCTTATCGGAGTCGTAAAAGTTAAGGTAATAGGGTATAATGGAAATATAGAAAAAGGTGATTTACTTACTACTTCAAATGTCGCTGGGCATGCCATGAAAGCCGAAGAACCAAAAATAGGAACCATAATAGGAAAAGCATTAGAATCTTTTAACGGCGACAAAGGCGAGATAATGGTATTAATTAATTTACAATAAAATGTGGCTATTATTAGCATATGACTAAATCCACCAAAGTAGCATTAAGTTTCATTTTCCTGATTGTTGGTGTTTTAGCATACTCACAAGTACTGGCAGTAACTCTTCAGTCTAATGGAAAAGGTATACAAATATCTGAACAAGATATACAAAGTTCCAATGAAAATTTGTTCTATGGCGTGATAACCCAAGGAAGTAAAGGTGGTGGTAATTTGATTAAATTACAACGCCGAACAGGACCAAGTAGCTTTGCTGATGTGTTGACAATAGGACTGACAGGCAACATAGTTACACAAGGTACTATAAATGCAGCGTCTATACATGGCACAGGCGACGTACCTGTATGTTTAAAAGATGGCACAGATTGTCCAGCGGGAGGTCCAAATAATTTACAAACAGTTACAGATCAAGGTGCAAACACTAACAAGGCTATTTCTGTTGGAGGATTAGTGGTAAATGGTCAGTTAGTATGTTTGCGAAATGGAGCTGGGTGTCCAACTATCACACATCCATCTCGTACCTTGCAAGCAGTAACTGAGCAAGGCACGACCACAAATCGATCTATTACTCTGCAAGGCACAAATCTTTATTTTACCCAAACTGAATATGATCATTTTTGGGTTGATAGCAAGCGCGGAATACAGATGCGCATAGACAGTGATAGTAATAGTTCAGATACATTCACAATTTTCAATGGAGAAAATAGCGCAGTATTAACCGTAGATGAAGCGGGCAATACTACTATTGTAGGAACTTATATTGGAAGCGGCTCTGGTCTAACTTCGCTGAATGGATCAAATATCACAAGTGGCACTGTTCCAAGCGCTAGGCTTCCACTTGGCGGATCTATCGAATTTACCGAGTGGGGTAGTACATGTGAAGATACTGGACAAATTCCTAAATGGAATGGCTCTGCTTGGGCATGTTCTGCTGATGATACTGGTGGGCCTGGTGGTCCCACATACACAGCAGGCTCAAATATTGATTCTGGCCAGCTTTCTAGCAATGTAATTGCGACTGTCGGCCATCCTTCTATTACAGGTGCTACTATTACTGGGACTGTGTTGGAAGTTGATAATGAAAATTTTTACCTTAATGGAGATGGTAATGTGCAAATAAGACTTGATGCTGATGATAACACCACAAATGATTTTAGAATAAATAACGGGGATAACGAAACAATACTTCGGATACTTGAGGGTGGAACTACCTATTTCATTAAGCCTGATGAAAGTACTAATGACGAAGCAAAGCTAATTATTACTCATAATTCGGATACAACAACATGGATTCACAACCAACAAAAAAATACAGGTGGCATGCCAGGAGATATTATTTTTCACCCAACAGTTAGATTATTAGAGTCATGGAAAGTCGGACCTGGTGTAACGGGTCACGTTGGTATTGGAGATGATAGTATTCCTGGCTCTCGTTTAAGTGTGTATGGAAGTGCAACTATCGGTGACCAAAATTACTATTCTACAGCAGCACCAAGTAATGGAATGATAGTTCAAGGAACTGTTGGTATTGGTACACAACTTCCAAATGGAAGTTATAAGCTGGATGTAAGCGGAGACGCAAATGCAAGCAGGCTTTGTATTGCAGGCGATTGTAGGGCAGTATGGCCTTCCGAGGGAGCTGGTGCACAGAGTTTGCAAGGTGTTACAGATATCGACGCTGTTACCACTAAGTCAATTAGAACTGGCAATATTGGAATTGGTATTACTGACCCAACCCGAGGGTTGCATATCGTAGAAACATCTCCAACAGCACCGCTTCCTGCTATAGCACTTCAAAGTTTTACTGGTTTTTCTAATATTTGGGAAATTAATGTGGATAGGGGAGATAACGATCTTCATATTAACAAAGGAGGCAGTGATTTATTTAACCTATCAAGTTCAGGAAATGTCGGTATAAAAAAATCACCACATGGCGTGCACAGCGTAGATGTAAGTGGTTCAATAAATGCATCTTCCCAGTGTGTTGGCGGAGTATGTAAAACTACCTGGGGACCAGACATGTCAGACACCTTTAATAGAGTCCTTGGTCCGCCGGGGGATGGCAATACATATGATTGTACCAAAACAGATCCTAGCTACCTCTTTCATCAGGGTCAGTCTAAAACAGGATATGTAATGGTAGGTATTGTTAATACTTCCCCAGCTAAAATTATTTGTGCAAGGATGTGGTAATTAATATATTTAATATCATTTAAAAAAATTTATGTCACTTAAC
>CAZXOU010000085.1:0-3144 GCA_964642355.1 uncultured Gammaproteobacteria bacterium | reverse complement strand
GTAATACCAGCAGCAGGGCAAGGAACAAGAATGCTTGATTTGGCAAAGGATAAGCCAAAGCATTTAATAGACGTGTATGGCGATAAGCCATTTTTGTATTATGTTCTAAAGAATTTACAGAACGCCGGTTTCACAGAAATGATTTTGGTGATAGGCAACCATGCAGAAAAAATGGTTGAATTTGCCAAAGGCGCAGGCGCAGAATTTCCTTTAACCTTGATAAATCAATTTGAAGTAATGGGAACAGAAAAGTATGGAACAGCCATTCCAGTGTTAGCGGCGCAAGAGGCAGTTGCAGGTGAGCAGTTTGTTTGTATCTATGGAGATAATCTTTACTCAACTCGCGACCTTAAAGCAATTAGAGAGTTAGATGATGAATTTAATTACGTGAGTTTGCTAGAAGTTGATAATCCAGAAAAGTACGGAGTTCCAATTATTAAAGATGATAAAGTGGTTGATCTAGTTGAGAAGCCAAAAGAGTTTATTTCGAACTGGGTTTCTATTGGATGCTATAAGTTCACTCCAGATATATTTGCAGAATCAGCTAAAGTAGGAAAGTCTGAACGCGGCGAATACGAACTTACAGATGCAATCGCAGAACTTGCAAAGCAAGGAAAAGTTAAATCCCGCAAGATGCTGGATTATTGGATGGACTTTGGAAATCCTGATGATCTAAAAAAAGTCGCAGACTTTTTAGAATCAGGAAAAGCTTAATCTTTATCATAAAAAGAAGCGCTATCGCGCTTTTTTTGTTTGTTTGATAACATAGAGTTATGTTAAAACAAGCCATAAAAGCCATTATCCCACGTCCAATTTTGCTTATATATCACAAAATATTGGCTATTTTGGCGAATATAATCTATGGCTTTCCGTCACGCAAAATGTCTGTTATTGGTGTAACTGGAACTAAAGGAAAATCTAGCACTGTAATAATGACAACCCGCATTTTGGAAGAAGCTGGATACAAAGTTGGTTCAATGAATACGATTTTTTTTAAGATTGGAGATAAAGAACAGCCTAATACCACCAAGCAAGGAATGCAAGGAAGATTTAAGTTGCAAAAAATGCTTTCCCAAATGATAAAGGTTGGATGCACGCATGTTGTTGTTGAGGTGACAAGCGAAGGAATTAGCCAGCACAGGCAATGGGGAATTGCTTTTGATGTTGTTGTGTTTACTAATCTTGGCCGCGAACATATAGAGGCACATGGATTATACGAGAATTACAGATCTGCAAAAGAAATTATTTTTAAGGATCTTTCAGATTCGTATCGTAAAACTATCAGTGGCCAATCTATAAAAAAAGTTATTATTGCAAATAGTGACGATAGTGAATCAAAGAATTTTTTGCGCCATAAGGCAGATGAAAAATGGCAAGTATTTAGTTCGTGCGATCATACGCCACAAAAAGAGAGTGGATATAATTATTTATGCGCAGAACAAATAACACAAACAGATGAAGGTGTTAATTTGACCGTTCAGGATCAAGATATTAATTTACATTTACATGGATTGTTTATGGCACAAAATGCATTGCTCGCAATTGCAGCTGCAAACTCACTTGGTGTAGAATTTGAAACTTCCTCAAAAGCTCTGGAGGGTATAAAAGTTATTTCAGGCAGAGCTGAGGTGATTGATACTAAACAAGGGTTTAAAGTAATAGTTGATTATGCTCATGAGCCAAAATCATTTAAAGCTATTTTTAATACTGCAAAAGATATGTCAGGAAACGGAAAAATTATAGCAGTGTTTGGGGCAACAGGCGGAGGAAGAGATACAGCAAAACGTCCAGAAATGGGCAAAATTGCAGGGCAAAATGCAGATTATATAGTGCTAACCAATGATGATCCATATGATAGCGATGAACAATCTATTATAGATGATATTAGCCAAGGTATCACATCTATAGGCTCTAATTGGAAAAAAGAAAAAAATTGGTTTAGTATTATAGATAGGGAAAAAGCAATCCAAAAGGCATTAAGCCTTGCAAAGCCTGGGGACCTTGTATTATTATTAGGGAAAGGTTCTGAAAAAGTAATTGTAATTGGAGACAAGCACTTGCCTTGGAGCGACAGGTCTGTTGTAGAAGAATCATTAAAATAAAAAAATGTCTTGGTTTAGATTATCAAATATAAAGCAACATAAAATTAAGGTTGCTACATATTTATTAGCCTTAGCATTATTTGTTTGGTTGGTAATTTATTTTGGCGAAATTTTTAAATCAATTTTTACTTCTCCAGAAGCAGTAAGAGAGTGGATACTTCAATTTGATAAGGCAGCGCCGCTTGCCTTGTTTTTACTTCAGGTAGCACAAGTGATTGTTGCGCCTTTAAATAATTTTTTAATTAATCTTGCCGGAGGATATATCTTCGGACCTTGGGTTGGATTTATATATAACTACACAGGGTGGATAGTGGGGGCAATTATTGTATTTTGGTTTTCTAGATACTTTGGCAGGAGGTTTGTAAATCTTTTTATTTCAGAAAGCAAGCTAGATGGGTATGACAAGCTCTTAGGAAAGGGTACATATATTATTTTTATGCTCTTACTTTTGCCGGGTGCGCCTGATGATTTTTTGGTATACCTTATAGGCCTATCAAAATCCATTAAATTTAGGACATTTCTTTGGATGATTATAATTGGTAAAGTTCCTGGCAAAATTGCTACAAGCTTTTTAGGAGCTGGAGTAGAAGATAGGAATTTAACATCAATAGGGGTATTTACTGTTTTTATTATAGTTTCTTTGGTTGTTTTTTGGAGAAAACCTGAATTATGGAGACTAGGAAAAAAAGATTTGCAAAAGTAAAAGTATTGTGTTAAGCTTTTATTTCCTTAATTTATCCACAGGCTACTTCTAATTTTGTGATTGCGACCTTGACATTCCGCTGCAAAATGGATACAATATCACTTGTCATGCATCACAACTCTCTTGCTATTTTCGGAAGCATCTCCAATTTTTCTATAAATAGCGCAATTTGCCAAATTTAGTGAGCATATAACTTGTTTTTTAGCTAAAACAAGGGATTTTTATTTATGAAGGATGATCTAAACACAACTCAATCTGAGCGTTTTTCTCCTAAATCAGATAGAAAATTTTTTACTAAACTGCATGACGCAGTTCCGCTTCCTGATTTAATTGAATCTC
>CAZXOU010000084.1:0-3220 GCA_964642355.1 uncultured Gammaproteobacteria bacterium | reverse complement strand
TCAAAGAAATTAAAACTATGTTGCGCCAGATGGATGCAGAAGTCTTATAGCGGGAATTAAAGTTTTTTGCCAACACTTTATTTATATATGAAGGAAAAGAAAGACATTTCATTGGTGGTTATTACAGGAAACTCACATCGCCATGCGTGGTTTGCGCATTATTTAGCACAGCAGTTTGATGTAAAAGGAGTTTTGTTTGAAGAAAAGAGGTTTCCTGCGTCCCCGTCCGCTCGCACCCAGCAAGTTCTAAACCACATACAAGAACGCGACAGAGTAGAGAAGCAGTATTTTGACAAGGATTATTCCGGCATCTTTGTAAAACTCAATATAAAAAATATAGAAAGGGGAGCATCAAACTCTGAAGAAATATTTGATTGGATAAAAGATATTAATCCAGATATTATTGTTCTATTTGGATCAAGCATAATCCGCGATCCATTACTAAGCTTTTATAACAACAGAATCATTAATATTCATTTAGGCCTTTCTCCGTACTATAGGGGTACTGCAACAAATTTTTGGCCGCTGGTCCACAATAAGCCGGAGTGTGTTGGCGCAACCATACATCTTGCAGTAGCAAGCGTTGATGCGGGCGCGATTCTAGCGCAGGCTCGGCCTGATATCAAGGTTAATGACAGTGTTCATGATATTGGATGCAAAACCATTATTGCAGGAGCGCATGCTATGGCGCGCGCAATTGAATCGTATGTTAATAAAGAGACTGAAGGCACAATACAAACCAAAGAACAGCTTGCTTGTGGCGAGCTGTTAAAGCGGACTGATTTTGATGAAGAGGCGTTAAAAGAACTATCAGCACAGTTTGAAGATGGCATGGTAGAGCGTTATATGCAGGACAAAGAATCTCGAGATGCCAAGTATCCTATTATTGCATTAGATTAGTCACATGTTGATTTCAGTTAATTACCATTATATTGATAGCGAGCAAAAATATGCGCGCGGAATCTATCCCACAAGTATTGAGCGCTTAGAGTATCAGCTTAATGAGCTTGGCAAGCAATATACATTTATTAGCCAGCAAGATTTATTAGATGATTTTTCTGGTAAATCGCAATTACCAGAGTTTAGCTGCTTAATTACATTTGATGATGGACTACAAACTCAATTCACGAGCGCAGTTCCTGTTTTGCAAAAGCTCAACATTCCAGCAATATTTTTTATTAATAGCTTGCCTCATGTGCGCAACCAAGCTTGTCAGGTCCATAAAATTCATTATCTGCTTTCTGAATTAGAACCAATTGAATTATTAAATCAGGTTGAAGATGTGTACAAAGATGTTACTGGAATTGAATTAGATATCAAGCAGATCCAGCAGAGTACTGCTCAAAAAGAAAATAGATATGATTCTAGTGAAACTGTTGTGGTAAAGTATATTCTTAATAGTTTTTTAAAGCCAGAGCTTGCAAATGATGTTGTAAATATTATTTTTGCAAAATATCATAATGATGAAAAACAATTTTGCGAAGATCTATATCTTTCCAAAGAGCATATAAGTAACATTGCAAGTAATCCACTATTTGATGTTGGGTTGCATACACAGTCACATATTAATATTCCATACCAAAACAAGGACATAGTTGTTCAAGATATTGCAGATAATTACAATTTTCTAACAAATGATTTAAATATTGCGAGTGTCAAAGGCATTTCATACCCAATAGGAAAAATTAGCGCAAAGGATATATCTGATAAAATTGAAAAAGTTTCAAGTGATTTAGGTCTGGAATATGGTCTTACTATGGGACGTGCAATTAATACACACCTAAATAAGCCATTGTTTTTAGCTCGGTATGACACTAATGATGTGGTCGGTGGCAAAAAGCCAATTATTTAAAATATGACAATATTTATTACAATTTCAAGAGGAATTATTGCAAGGAATCTTTTACATAACAGATTTTATGATCTTATAAAACAAAACTTTACCAAAGTTGTTTTGTTAACAGTTGCTAGCGACCAAGAACGATTTAAAAAAGAATTTTCAGCTCCTAATGTAGAAATTATTCCAATACCTATAGAGCGCGATAGCGTCTGGGATCCGCTTCTATCTCATTTATATAAGTATTTAATTTTTAACAGAAGTACAGTTGGGCATGGGTTGTATTGGTATTTTAAAGTTCCATCATTATTAAAATGGATATTCAAGTTTATTAGATTTATTTTCATTAGCATTATATTTTATCCGCTTTCAAAAGTTTCCTTAGTCCGCAGAACTGTACAATGGCTAGATGGAAAATTTTTACAAAAAAAGACAGTGATAGAGTATAAGAAATTACTTGATATATATAAGCCAAATCTTGTGTTTGCAACAAACATGCTAGATGAAGCAGCGCTTTTAAAGGCATCTAGAGAAAAAGGTATAAAAACTATTTCAATGCCAAAGACATGGGACAATACTTCAAAACGATATTTTAGAGGAAGGGCAGATAAGATTGTAGCTTGGAGTCCATTTATGAAAGACCAATATGTGAGATTGCATGATTATAATAAAAACCGAGTAACTGTAATTGGTGTTCCACAGTTTGATTACTATGTTGATCAATCTAGGTATGAATCTC
Source organism: uncultured Gammaproteobacteria bacterium (assembly GCA_964642355.1). Lineage (GTDB taxonomy): Bacteria > Patescibacteriota > Patescibacteriia > UBA2169 > UBA2169 > UBA2169. The sequence continues at coordinate 644 of CAZXOU010000084.1, read as the reverse complement.
GGGAAGAGTTTTGCAAGCGAGTTGGGCTTGATCCAAATAAAAAAATTATCTGTCTTGGCTCCGAAGGAAAAATAATGCCGTCAGACACTGACATTGCGCAGGTAGTTCTTGATCTAATAAATAATGGAAAGCTACCACACAATAGCCAACTATTCATTCGCCCGCATTTTGGACATACTAATGATGCTCAAAAGTTTGTAGCGTTTAAAAATTTACCCAATGTAGTTATTGATTCATTTAATAATCCTTCTGGAGGATTTAATGACAGTTGGGACTATTCTCTGAGTCAGATGAATCATTTTTTGAGTATTTTGCGACATTGTGATGTATTGCTTAATTCTGCTTCCACGCTTTCTTTGGATGCAGCAGCAGTGGGAGCACCAACCATATTAATAAAGTTTGATGGGTACAAAAAAATGCCAAAACGTGCAAGTGGTACGCGCTGGTATGTTTGTGATTATTTAGATGAGCTAATGAGTTTTAATCCTGCGCTATCTGCCTACAGTGTTGAATCATTGCGTAAGTCCATAAATACGCTTTTGGATAATCCAAAGCTTTTGGAGCAGAATCAAAAAGAACTTCACAAACGTTTGTGTCCGTATATGGACGGCAAAGCAGGAGAACGTTTATTCCAAACAATTTAT
>CAZXOU010000083.1:0-3246 GCA_964642355.1 uncultured Gammaproteobacteria bacterium | reverse complement strand
GATGACCACTTGCAGTTCTTAATCTTATAAGTTGATTTTCATTACTAACATCTCCATCATCCATTACAAACGAATGTCCTGAATGCCTATCAACACTAACCGGAATGTTGTCTACTCCAATCCCAAGTTTTCTAGATTTTTTTTTAATTCTGCCTGGTGTATTAATACCAAATACTGCACTAGGAGATTCTCTTCTTGCTGATGATGATGTTGTACCACGCACATTATCTTGAATAAGTCCTTGCATTTGTAATTGATCTGCTAACTCTTCATTTACTGGTAACTTCCACTGGTGTAACGAACCTATACTTTCTCCATCCTTATAATCTTTTTTATTTTTTTCTAGAGCAGGTACAAATGTAGTGCCGTATATTTCCTTTTTTCCTTCTGTACCCACATCTCCAACTTGTTGAGAGCCAACAGAAGTATTACTAGATGAAGCGTTTCCTGGCACCATATGATTTGTTAATGGTTCTTGTATACAACCTATCCAAAAAGCATTACTAGCATTTTTGTCTCCTTTAGCAAATATTACAAGTACGTTAGTGTCGATGTCTGGTGGTATTGCCCACATACCATATGCCGTTTGATTTACTCCAGAACTATATGGATCTGTTGAAGACACAGCTTTAAAAGGTTTTGCTCCATAAAAAGGTGACAAATATTGACACCATATAAGTTCACTTTCCTTAGTATGGCGGGGATCTGAATATGATAGTGCAGGAATAACAACTCCTAATCTACCCATTCTAAGCGGATCTTGTGTGTCCTTAATTACTCCTATAAATGGCCCAGAATCTGATACAGAATACTTGTTAGAAAAATCTTTTAAATTATCTGCTGTATCTGAGAATCCGCTACTTATGTTATAATTTGCCATTATGGACCATCCTCACTACCTAATCCAAAAGTTTGGGCGTAATTATCTACTTTTCTTTTCAATACTTTTGCTTTTCTTTTCAATACTTTTGCGGCTTTTTCCTCTGCGGCATCTAGCTTTTTAAAGTGTGTTGTAATTGCGTTGCCAAATTTTATTTTTGCTCCTGTACCTTTTTGATTATTCATTCTTACACAATGTAATACTTGCGTAAATTCTCCTCCAGCTATACTTGACTCTATTTTTACTACTTGGTATACTCCAGCAAAAAACATTGTTTTTCCTGCCTGCTGGAACCAAATTCCAGTTTTATCACTATAGTCTTCTGGTAGTCTATAATTTAGCAATATTAAAGGTTGGTACGATTCACTATTAAAACTTCCATACGTACCATTCCATGACCCTTGATTTACAAATGTTGGTGTTGTTCCTGTTATATTTGTAAATTGGTCTTGGCAGACATAAGCTGGGTCACCTAAAATTGTAAGTTCTACTTTCATCATATCTGCTTGTGGGTTTGTAAGATAATCATAAAATTGTTGATTTTCTACCATTCGTGGATCGTCTACTACCACTGTGCTTTTACCTCTTTGAACACTTGGCTCTTGCCTTAAAGGAGGATCTTCGGCATGATCTTCTGCTCCAAAAATCTTATTTAATTTGTCTTCGAACTTATCGTTAAACTCCTTAAATTTTCCTTTTTCTTTTTCGTCAGCTACAAAAGGACGTAAATTCCTCATATAATATGCAGTTTTGTAATGTATTTTTAAATTTTGTATATCAATGTTTTCACCAGTATAGATATAATTGTATTTTTTACGAACATACGCAGACCAATCTATATTGCCAAGACTAACTCCTGGTTTAATAAATTTTAACACGTGTATTTTTTGTCGTACAGCTACAAATGTTATTTTTTTTGGATGCATTTTCCTTATAGAGTCCCATTTTTTAGTTCCTTTTTTGTTAGACCCTAAAACTTCAAACCTAGGTTTAATCATAAACCAATTAATATATTGATTTTCTTCTTTTTTTAAATCCTCTTCAAATTTTGCACTTGTTAAATAGTCTGTAACTTTTTTCATTGACTGATCGTTTTTTTGTCCTGGTATACTGCTGTCATTCATAAGTTTTTTAGCAAATTTATACCAAAATTCATTTACTACACTAGAATATCCTAATCCGTTTCTTATAGCATCTTCAAACAATTTTACTAATGACGTGTATGAATCAATTTCAGTACTTACAGCGGCAATTGTAGCTGACATATTGGCACCTCGACTGCGCTGGGTTTGGTGCATAAGAGTAGCCCCGTTCCCCCAATCTTTGCAATCTTGTCTTACTTCTTCGCTAAGAAAAAAGTTATATTCGTCGTTAAGTTCTCGTAGACCTTCTTTCTTTTCATTTTCCATTTGCTCATTTAATTGTTTCTTTAACTCTTGTTGCCAGTCTGGCCATGTACTTCTATTAATTTTAATAGTTCTTCTTGGAAACTTAAATCTATCGTCATGGGCGAAATCGTCAGCCGCTACTGCTACACAAGTATACTTGGCTCCGCCAGCATCTACATCAAATTCTACTTTTACAATTCTTATAGGAATTTTTCTTTTAAGAGTACTATGTTTTACTTCTTTTCCATGTTCGTCCCACCCTTTCCATTCTATTGTTAATAACAAAGGTGCATCTTGATAATCAAGATATCCGTTTATAAATGTTGCCGATCTAATTTTTTCAATCAACGAGATGCCAAAAGGTTCATGCAATTGAAATTCCATTTTAGTAAAATTTGCTAATCCTCTTTCTGTATTTGGACCTGTTGTACTAAGAATATTAACATTTTCAAAAAATATGTCATATGCTGTTTTTAAGAAAAATAAACTTGCATCATAATCTGTTCCTGTAGCTCTTGTTTCTCCTGTTAGAAAGGCGGCTTTATTTCTTACTCGTAATTGGCGTTCAACTTCGGCTTTGTAAACATCATGATCTACTTTTGCATCTCCTATGCCTCCACTACGTGCAATAATTTCGTGTGGAGCGTTACTAAAATATGTTTGATTCTCTAATTCTTCTTCTGACAATCCTGATAATGTAAAAAGTGTATTGTAGGTAGCAAAGTTATGTAATATGTTTTCGTAACTTTTTCCTGCTCTTAGCGTTTCTTCATTAGGGTTTTTGCCAGTGCCGTTGGCCCAACTAATATCATCTTTACTAGTGTCAGTGTTTATATATTTTTTTCTTTTGTATTTTCTTGGACTAGGACCGTCGGGTACCTTTTTTCCGTATGCATCAACCCATATGAATTCTCTATTATCTTCCAATACTATAGTATCTTTAACTACATCTACAATTTTTTTTGATGTTTTTTTCTT
>CAZXOU010000082.1:0-3260 GCA_964642355.1 uncultured Gammaproteobacteria bacterium | reverse complement strand
ACATGATTGCTCCGCGAATGCTTGACTATAACGATCATGATAAGATCGACAATCTAGGAATTGTTTTGATGTCTAGTGGTTTGACGTTTAATCGCAGACAAGAAAGCCAAAAACTTTTCTGCCCAACTGGAGGTGCGGCATTGTACTCTAGAAAGTTACTAGAAGTAGTTAAGCTTGGCAATAACTATTTTGACCCAACCTACTTTGCCTATGCAGAAGATTTAGATTTAGGCTGGCGAGCTCGCAACCTTGGGTTTGAACCTAGTTATGCAAAAGACGCAATCGTGTATCACAAAGGTTCTGCTATTCACGGCAAGTTAAGTGACTTTAGCGTGTATCACACTTATCGGAATCTTTTTTGGACAGAGTTCACAAATCTTCCAACCTCACTTATGTTGCGCAGACTTCTTTGGATAGGAACTGGAAGATTGTTTTTGCTTGTGTATTACACTTTCAAAGGCCGACCGCTTATTATACTAAAATCACTCATTGTTGGAGAATTAGGAATATTAAAAATGACGAAAAAAAGATCTCATGTGCAAACGAGTATAAACGTCTCAAACAAAAAAATCCTATCTTGGTTTGAGAAAGGATTGTTTCCAAAAAATTTACTTAAATAACCTTCTTAATTTTCTATAAAAATTTTCTCGAGTACCAGCAAAATGCATCACAACTTCATGTTTGCCATGATCTATAGTATACGCAACTCGGTAATTAACATTATTTGATTTGAAATGAAACGAATATAAAAAATACAAAGGACCAGAGAGTTTATCTCCGTCCAATGGCTTTGTTTCAAGAATTTTAGATTCTGTTAGTAAATCTTCACGGACATTGAGAGGCAACCTTTTAAGGGATCGCTTAGCAGATGAAGTGATTACCCTCCTATACATAATCTAATCAAGTATATTCTCCAGTGGCTCAACTTTACCCTCTTTTGCTTCACGCAAACTAGTATTGAGCTGACCAATTAACTCCTTATCCATCAAAATACTTAATGTTTCTTTGTCTTGTGATGAAAGTGATGATTTAGAATCTCTCAAAGTTAAAACAGCATCTCTTGCACTTTCAAACGCACGAGCCTGCTGCGAAGATTTAGAAACTTTTGTTGAAATTACTGCTTGATCCATATGGTCTAGTATACAAGAATCCAAAAAATAAAACAACGGCATTATTTATCAATTACCCTCCACACATACACATCACCCACTCTTTGTGGCTCTCCAAGCAACTCAACAGTTTTATCTAACACACGATCATTAATCCACCTGTTTTCAGTCATATAATAGCACACAGAAGCGTCTGTGACAGCGAACGCGCCATTAATCCAAGTGCTTGATGGTGCTTTTGACATACCCTCAAAAATCTTTACACGCTCTGGTTGTGCGTATTCTTGGTATACAGGAAAATTTCCTGCAGTAATCTTTCGTCCTGATACTGCTTCAAGGCCAAGTAAAGGCCAAGTATTCGCTATTACACAATATGGTTGCGCGTCTAATTGATGTTCTTGCCAAACAATTTTTGCTGCCTCAAGTTCATCTGCAGTTACAAGTTGAAGCTTTGGGCCAGATGCATAAGTTGATGTAGCAATGAATGACAATACAAATGTTAGTGCCAAAATCTTTTTGTGATGTGGAATTTTAATTCGTTTATCTTCTAAAAACAACCAAATCCCCCATCCCAAAAATAGAATCATAAAAAACACAATTGTTTCGTTTAACCTGCGTGCAAGAATATGAACTCCCTCGGTAAATGACCAAGAAATAAAATAGGAACCTATTACAACTGCGAATATTACTCCCAAAAGCACAAGAACTTTTTGATCGTGATAATGTTTCCGCAAACGATATGCTCCCCAAACTATAATTGCCCACACAGTCATAGAAACCATAAAAGGCACAACTCTATAGGAAAATAACGGCAAACGTGATAATGATTCCTTGCTTTGGTTATACAAAAAATTTCCTTGATCAATAAAATCTGGCGGAACTATTATTCCAATAAATCCAGATAATCTTCCAAAGGAATTAGCAAAAGCATCAAGTAAGCCTACTGCTGATACAGATCCAGGAAGATATCCGCTTAAACCTTGAAACACTTCTAAGAAAGGAATTACAAAAATTGATCCTATAACCAATAAACCAAATATTGTCTTATCACGAATAGCTAATCTTTTATCGCTAAATCCAAATTTTAATTTAAATTTATACCAATGTGAGCGATCTACGAACAATTTTCTAAATGCAAATGATAAAATTCCTATTCCGATTAAAACAAAAAAGTTTAATATATATCCCCAATAAAAAAATAAAGAAAAAGCAGTTGCAGAATACAAGGCCAGTCTATTGCCAGATTTTACATAATACATCCACACCAGCAAAACAAAAAAGAAAAACAAATGCCCAAACGAAACTGGAATTGTAATTGCTCCTTCGGATTGGAACGTATAAAACAGTGTTGGCAGAAATGCAAACAATAACCCTAAACGATCATTCTCAAATACAAGCCTTCCAAACCAAAATAATATCAAAGGCAAGAACATTGACCACAACAAAAACACTAATAGTAAATCAACCCAAAAAATATCAACTCCTAATGATTCAGATAAAAATATAGTAGTAGACCATTGGGATGCGTATGATGTCTTATTGCCTGCCACAAGCGCCTCTGGCACACTAATTGGACCAAATTGTATGTTAGATCGTTCTTCTCCCCAAATGCTTGGTGTGTAGATATTTCCTTCTGCTATCCATTGTTCAGCCCCTAAATGACGCCATTTATCACCACCAAATCCAGTCTCATAAATAACTGGCAAATACATATGTGCCATGTAGGAGAATACTATTATAATGCTTAGCACGAGCGCAATTGAACGCCCAGAAAATATCATTCGCACCACAATGAATGTCAACGCAAAAAATAGCATTATCACAAAAGATGATAAAGCGTCCCAAGGAGAAAGTATATATACTCCTGTTCTAGCATGGAAAATGAAAAAAATAAACAATGCAGATAAAACTACAAATGCAATTGCTGATTTATCTTTTAATATAATATGAGCCCTATCTCTGATACGAATTAAATTATCAACGATATTCAATTCAGTTGATTGATTTTGATTTAATAATTTTGATAACACTATACCAACTACCCCAACCATAAGCATTGCAATAGCAATACTCAAACGATCATACTTCCAAACTACAACAGGAATACCAACAGCCATAGCTGTTAAATAAAATCCCACCAAAAATCCAAAT
>CAZXOU010000081.1:0-3273 GCA_964642355.1 uncultured Gammaproteobacteria bacterium | reverse complement strand
TGGAGCCAACATTAAACACATATTTTGGATTTTCTCCCATGCGAACAATGCGCTCAGCTGAAACCTCATTCGTAGGAAAATGAATATGGGAAAGCTTAGTAATAGAATGACGAACACTTTCGTCTATAGTACCAGTAACATCTCCACCCTCAATATGTGCAACTGGAATATTTAAGTAACTAGCAGAAACAGCCGCACTCAAAACCTCGTACCTATCACCACGCACAACAACAACATCTGGCTGTAAGTTATCAAATGCTGTTGCAAATTCCATAATTCCAACACCAGCAGTCTTTGCCATGGCAACTGTATTACCACCCTCTAAGGTCATTACAATTTTATCGTTAACATGTAATCCATCGCGCTTAAGATCATCTAGCACGTTTCCGTAAGTATCTAAAAGCGCTGAAGCCGCAACTACAATTTGTAATTCCACATCTTTACGCTTTTGCAACTCTTTTAACACAAGCTTGCTACGTCCGTAGTGGATTTTAGAAGTTATAACAAAGCAAATTTTTCTCTTTTTCATATAATTGAATCGCGAGTATATGGATCGTATTTTTTTAAATCTTTCGTTGTTTTTTTACCAAGTACTTGCTCATATTCCTCGCTAGCTAGGCCTTTTGCGTATTTTTGCGGACGCATAGCATAAAGCATTTCTTTTGTAATTACAGTACCTTCTGAAATGTCTTGCCCAGCCATGAGTGACTTGCGAAATACTGGCCTAAATGATTTCTCATGCTCATCCATTTCTTTTACTCCTTTTCCGTACTGAGTTTCATCTCTAATCTCGTGATTATTTATGGCATTAATCATATTTTTTAATTCGCTAGGAGTTTGCGAAATTTTATGATCAGAGCCCCACAAACCTCGGTCTAAGGTAATATGTTTTTCAATGATGGTTGCACCTTTTTTGATTGCAACAATTGCTGCATCATACCCAAGAGAATGATCGCTAAACCCAACAGGAATATTGTAACGTTCTTTGTAATATTCAATAGTGTCCAGATATAATTCTTCTACAGGACAAGGATATTTTGAAACACAATGAAGTAATGCTATTTTATTAGTTCTCTTTTTTAAAAATTGAATTGATTTATCAAGCTCTTCTGTGGTGCTCATTCCAGAAGAAAGAATAATTGGTTTTTCTGTGCTTGCTAAATAACCAAGAAGCACAAAATCTAAAATATCACTAGAGGCAACCTTCCAAATGTCTACCCCTACCTCGTTCAATAATTTAGCAGCACCCTTGCTCATAGGAGTTGAAAAAAATAACATATCAAGTTCATCACAATACTTTTTTACTTCTTTCCAAAATGAGATCGGCGCAGTTTTGGTTAAGCGCGTTACCCAAGAGTAGCGATCTGATCCAGAAAAATGCGGCGCAGTAATCGTAACATCCAGCTGTTCATCTTCTACAGTATGTGTTTGAAACTTAACCACTTTTGCACCTGCGTCTTTAGCTGCCTTTACTAAATCTTTTGCATTTTGTAGGTATTGTTCGTCTGATTGCTCTTGTTCGGTCTGTATGTATGCTTTTCCAATTTCAGGCACAATTAAAACACCGTCCTCAATTTCCTTCCAAATTGTGTCTGAAGTATACATATAATTATTTTACCTTATACTTTAGCTCCCAATTATCACCTTCTTTTTTCCAAAGCAAAGGATCTCTGAATGAATTTATAGTTTTCCAAAACTGATCTTCTGTAATATCTATGTATTCCAAAAATTCTTTAAAATACTTTTTAGGAAACTCTCCATCAAACCGATTCACCAAAGCCACACCCTCGTCTCTGGTAATATGCCTGTGCCTAATTTCTGAAGCTGCGTCTTGAGTTGCTCTGCCAAATCCAAACTTTATAAAACTTGTGTAGTAAAAGAATCCATCTGTTTTATCATCTAAGCTGACGTATTTTTGATATGTGCCTTCTGTGCGCATAGGATTTGTTTCAAAACCACCATTCTCAACAGAATAGTAATAACATTCCTGTGGCACCCATTTTAAGTAGTAACCTAAAAAGTGGAATTCAATTCCTTTATCCTGTGCAAGATTAGGGTCAAGCGGAAGATAAGGTGACAAATCTCCAATTGTGACACCTTCTTTTACATAATCAGATACTTTTTTACCTCCTAAATACATACTATTTAAATCTGATGTATCATCAATATAGTTCAACTTAAATCCAGAACTTTTGTGAGTTTTCTTTTCTGATTCGCCAAGAATGTATTGATTCTGTGTGATAGGAGTATTGCCACCGTTCTCTCCTGGGCTTGGCCCATAAAAAACCAAAGGAATGCCAAATTGAGCTGCCATTTTTATGGCAAATGTTTTTTGTCCTAGGATGAATGGCTGAAAAGGATGCAAAAGATTTAAAAACGCATTCCTAGTAAGTTTCCTGTGAACCTCTCCGTTTGGAGTAAATAGATAATTATCATGCCCTGCAACATGCATCCAATTCTGAAAATTTTTCCAACCAATATCAGTATACAAATGCGGTGCCCATGTAACGGTTAAAGGATGCATTCCATATTTTGTTTTAAGAATATGAGAGGCATATATACTATCCTTTCCTCCTGAACCAGGAACCAAGCAATCGTAAGATCCGTCCTTGCTTCTATATTTATCTAACAAAGCAAGCAGTTCTTTTTCACGTTCATCCCAATTAATAGTTCCATCAAATTTAGCATCGCAAAAACGGCATGCGCTACATACGCCCTCTTTATCAAACTGAATATAATCATGACCACGTGCTTTTTGGTGGGTATATTCATTTGATGCTGTTGGCCTGGTGGTTGGAATTACACACTTAGTGCAAAACTGTACATCTTGCGGAAGGCCGTATTGTGGCTTTGGTTGATCCATATTATTAAATAAGTGAGATATAATTTTTTAGAATTTTGATACCTGTTTCCCCGCTTTTTTCTGGATGAAACTGCACTCCATATATATTTTCTTTAGCAACTGCCGACGGAAACGAACTCTCACAATACCACGTTTCTGCGATTACGTCAACGCTATTTTTTGGATATGCTGCATAAGAATGGACAAAATATGCTTGTGCCTTTTTCTTAATTCCTTTTAATAGCGCGGTACTAAATTCCACGACCTTACTTTGCGGCATAAGTTTATTCCAGCCTATATGAGGAATTTTACAAAAACTTTTACTGGCAACCTTAATCTCTTTTACTTCACCTTTTAACAATCCAAGTCCAACATGCTCTCCAAATTCATTGCTTTTTTCAAAAAGAAACTGCATGCCTAAACAAATACCC
>CAZXOU010000080.1:0-3375 GCA_964642355.1 uncultured Gammaproteobacteria bacterium | reverse complement strand
ACCCTCCAAATAATTTTAATGTGGTACATGGCATTATGATATTCGTACCAAAACGGCATATGATTACCTGGTTTTAGCGCAAGTGTGATTATATATTTTATCCAGTATTTAATAAACTTATATAGATTAGCTCTTGTTTTTAAAAATAATAGACTGAAAGAAACTTTCTTGATATCTTTCATCTGCATATCTATATATCCAGACCATTTCTGTTTAAGTATATTAATATCTTCTAAGGGTACATACTCTGGATGTTTAAGCGTTCCAACTTCATATCCATCTTTTACTTTTATACGTTCATGAACTCGCTTTATGAACGTATCAACTGCATTTAAATTAAAAAATCTAGTTTGATAGCTTGGCCTAAATTTATCTAAAACTTTTCCTTTTACAACAGACATGCGAGGAATATTATAAACAAAATATTTATTTGATTCACCTTTTGAAACTATTTCCCGAATTTCTTCTACAGCCTCTTTTGAAATATATTCATCGCTGTCAATAAATAAGAACCATTTAAACTTTGCAAGAGATAATCCCTTGTTACGAACCTCTGCAAAATGCTCAATGCGTACATTTTTCTTAGTAGTCTCAACTTGCGGAAATACGCGCGCTCCATATCGCTTTGCAATTTCAAGAGTAGCATCAGTACTGTTGCCATCTAAGATGATAATATCAGAAAAATCTTTTACGCTTTCTAAGCATGCTTCCAAAGTTTTTCCTGAATTGTAAGTTAGTATTTCTACTGAACAAGGAATCTTTTCCATAGATTACTTTTTCCTTCCAATAATTATATTTGTGTCTCCAACTCCAGGAATTACGTATGAGAGTAATCGGAATATATTTACATAAATAGATCGCACTGAATCAAACCAAGAGCCAACTCTCATACTTTGCACATTGCGGGCATCCACAATACTTAAATGAAGCCACTGAAACATCTTACTCAATTCGCATAAAGTATATTCTCTCCAATGCCCAACATAGCGTTCGCCTCTGCTAAAAAAATCTGGCAAATGCGCTTGCATCGGAGACATACCAAATATAAATCTTACTCGATTTAGCAAATGGCTAACATTTGGTGTTGCAATATACACAAATCCGTGCGAGTTAGTTGAATTAATCAATCTTTCTAGAAACTTTTTAGGATCTTTTTGATGCTCAATGGTTGCGATACTTATAACAGTATCAAAATTTTTGTTTAACTCATCTTCTAAAATATCATTAGGAAGAATAGTTAATCCTTGGTTTTCCCAAATGCTCTGCAATCCACTTATATCGGTTATACTAAAACTATTGTTTTCTTCAAATACATATTTATCTAGCCCTGTTACTTTGTACCCTAGCTGCAAAAGAGCAATATCTAAAATACCAATTCCACACCCAACATCTAAAATAGTACTAATCTTTGGAACGTACTTTGTTATGTAATGCAGATGAACTAAATTATTATTAAACTCCCAACGCTGCTTATCTGCGTATGGGGAAAGTATTGTGTATGCTTTTTGAAGGGCTTGTTTATTGGTCATAAAAAATTCCTTTCTTTACTATTTCGTCAATTCTTTCGGTAGAAAATTGCTCCTTGCTTAATTTTATACTATTTTGGGACAATTTTTTTCGTATCGTAATATCTTGTAATTTTAATATTTGATTAACAAATTCACTACTATCATCCGCATACAATACATGTTCATTATCTTTGTATGGATATTCTGCAATACCTCGAACTGACGTAACTGTAGGAATTCCACGTACTAACGGCTCAAAAATCTTTTGTTGCATACCAGCACCCATTAAAGATGGAATCACAGCAACATCCATTTCATCCAAAAAGATATTAAGATCATCTACAAATCCTTCTTCTTTGATATTTCCTTTACACAACTTTGATAAATCTTCTGGAAGCTTTTTCCCCAGTATATGGAACATAAATTTCCTTGGAGCACGTTTCTCTAATTCTGGAGCAATATGTTTAATGACCAATTCTGCAGCTTTGCGATTATGATGAACAGAGTAACCTGCGCCCATAAAAAATAAGTGTAATTGATCACGTTCTTGTGTGTTTCTTGATTGCTTGATCAGTGATGACAAACTTCGCAATGGCAAAGTAGAACAACTTTTTGATCCATGCTTTTTATAAATCTGCTCCTCTTTTGGGGTAATCGCAAATAAATGAGTGCTTTTTTTAATGGTTTGTAATTCTGAATACCATTTTGGCAAATATTTTATTAGATTGAAAATCGTTTTTCCATCTTCTTGCAAAAAATGGCTTGGCTCTACATTAATTGAACGTGTGATGATTGGAATATTTTGCTTTTGAAATAAATGATACAAAGGGTACAAATATGTATAATCAAACCAAGCAACATCTGGTTGAAACTCACCCATAACCTGCTTGACCTTATCTTTGGTATTTTTTAGTTTATACTCATAAGCTGCGCCATCCCAGTTTATTGGATTTAATAATTGAACTAATTTTTGAAAAATACTTTTTTGTTCGTAATGAATTAAATCAATAGTGATATTGCGCTCTCGGCCCCAATTGATAATTTCTTCCTGATTTTGCCAAGCAAAAACTTTTGAAATAACGCGCACCTCAAGCCCTAATCTTTGCAACTGTAAAATTCCTGCTAAACGATCTTGTTCGCAAGCGCCATCTGTAGGAATAGGAAACCTAGGAGTAATTATAAGTATTTTCTTAGACATATTATTGCATGAATTTTTTATACCACAACTGGAACGTCATAACAGACCACAAAGTATTTAAAGCATACTGCTTTTTACTATTATGATCCTCCAGCATTTTCTGCAACGCATCAAAATCAAACAACTCTTCTGTGCCAGAACAATATGATTTAGATAGTACTTCTTGCATCAAAGGCTTAAACGGACCACGTAGCCATTTGCTAGCCGGCGAAAACCATCCCCATTTTGGCTGATTAAGGACATACTCTGGAAGATACTCTTGCATTGCTTCTCTTAAAATCTGTTTTCCTTCGTAATTCTTACCAACACTTCCAAATAAAAGCCCCTTACTTCCAAGCTTATATTCAACTGGAATACGATCTGCAAGTTCTACAAGCCTGTGATCAAGGAACGGCACACGCTGTTCTAAGCCAGATGCCATAGACATTTTATCGCTTCGCATTAAAGACTCATCTGGAATCCAAGATTTAAGATCCGTTTGCATAAACTGGCGTGTAAAATCTTTTGTATTAACATTCCTAAAAAATCTTTCTGATAAAACATTGGGCAATATCTTTGAATCACTATTCTTTAGAAAAGACGAAATAATATCTTCTTTTTGGCTAAAAAAACTCATATAACGCTCTACTCCTGGTTCTGTTTCTAGCTTATCTCGCGATTTTCCAAGTG
>CAZXOU010000079.1:0-3419 GCA_964642355.1 uncultured Gammaproteobacteria bacterium | reverse complement strand
AGTTATAATTATCCAATTTTTTAGGTACCATTAAAGTATAATATAATATAATATTTTAGAAGAAAGGTTGACCAGTTTTTTTAGTAGTTTCTAGATTATCTTTTACCAATTTACCAATCATGTCACGATCGTCTGGACTTAATTGTGCCGACTCTTCAAATGTTACTCCACCTCTCATATACCAACATATTTTAAGTAATTCATGTCTAATCTCTTTAGACTGTTCGTCCATCTTCTTTAATGTGGAAATGATGTCAGAGTCCGATTGTGAAAGCAACGTTATACGAAAAAATTTGCGGTATCAAATGTTACTGGTACTTCGTATGATACCGGTGCACCTTTCTTAATATCTTCTTCTGTCGCTTTCATTTTTATAGATGGTGCTGATCCTTGTTGTCTTAATTTTGCTAATTGCTCTTGTAGTTGCGACATTAATTTTGCGTCAGCGTTTTGCAAAAATTCTGAAATATGTACAGGATTGGTTACTATATCTGTACCAGTATCAATTTTTTTAATATTTTTTAATAGAATTTCATTTGTTAAGTCTGTCATTTTCTTAAAACTTTCATCAAATGTTTTTACTTTATCTTCGTCTTTTATATTAGTATCACGTAAACTTGCGTAAATTCGTTGTTGCTGAAAAGTCTCCAAACTTACTAGGTTCATATCTTTGTAGGTTAATGGAGAAATATGAAAAGTTAACTCTTTAATTTTAAATGAGTGTTCAATTTTTTGTCTGTTAATGTCCTCTAAAAATGCTGGTAAATTTATTGTGTGTGATCTTTGTTCTGTTGTACTTGGCAAAGTATATGTAATGTCCATAGTTTCGCCATAAGTTGCAATTCTGATACCTAAAAATACAGCATCAATATCATAACTGACTATTTGCCAGGCATCTTTAATTTGTGGAATACAACTTTGTATAACATCCACTACACCCTGTCCGTTCATAAGTGCGTCTGGCGTTTTAAACTTAATTTCATCCATTGCTGTCATAGGTCTTACTGCTAATTCACCAGTTTGAGAAGGCTCAATTACGTTTGCTGGGTACTGCAAACCAGAAGGCAATTTAATATAAACTGTGGCCTGTCTGAAGTACTTGTTTAAAGGATTAGTATTTTCTGTCATTTTTTCCATCTATAAATATACTACGAATACGTATGTATGTCAATATTTATATGCGTATAAAATGATAGGAATTAAAATCATATGGCGGATTACGACAGTATAATAAATGATATAGCAAAAGCAGTTAAAGATAAAGGCGGTGGTACTGATCCGGGTATAATACGAGAGGCCAGAGCCAAAATCCAATATCTTGCACTAGACAAAGATAATCACGCACAACTTAAAAAGTTTATACAGTCTAAACATTATGAGAAACTTGCAGATAAAATAGGTTTAACAGATAAAACATTAGTCAAAGAACTTATACCTACCATCAAAAGTTCAATTGCGGCATTTGATGAACTAGGTGAAAAAATCCGAGATGCGGCAAGTGCCACTCTTAGTCTTGGTAAAGCATTCTATAAAGGTGAAGGCACATTCAGTTCTTACACAGATTCATTTGAAGGAAAATTTAGTATTCTTGGTGATACTATTTCAGGTACAGGTAAACTGCTTGACACTAATATTGAGATGTTTAGACAATTGTCCCAAACTGGTGCCAACTTTGGACAATCAATTATACAATTAAGAACAGCGGCGGCGGCATCCGCATTACCATTAGATGATTTTGCTAATCTAGTTGGACAAAATTCACAGGCATTAGCGGCATTATCTGGATCAACAACGCAGGGTGCTAAATTTATTGCGAGTTTAGGCAACGCACTAAGAACAGATGCAATACCACAATTAGCGACATTAGGATTTACAGTAGACGAGATAAACGAAACATTAATGTTAGACCTAGATAGACAAAGAAGAATGGGAATATTAGATAGAGGTGCTACCCAATTTAATATCGACAGTGCAATAAGATTTGGAAAACAATTAGACAGTCTTGCAAAATTAACAGGAATTCAAAGAGACCAATTACGACAAGAAATAGAGTCACAACAAAGTAATGCCAAATTTGCGGCATTTTTACAAGGACAAACTAAAGAGGCGGCAGATAGATTGCAAGGATTTTCTGGAGTTATTGGAAATATAGCACCAGGACTTAACGAAGGTTTCCAAGATTTAATTGCTAACGCAGGAAGACCCGTAACAGACGCCGCACAACAATTGATATTCAATATTCCTGAGGCACAAGGCGTAATACAAGATTTAATAAATGGTTCAATCAGTACTGAAACAGCACTATCTAAAATTAGAGATGCATCAACAAGAAGTGTAGACAGATTTAGAACTGCAACTGTAACTGGACAAGTAGAATTCTTAGCACTACAAAATGATGTAATAAATTTAGGTAGAAGATTAGTAGACGTCAATGCAGTATTGGCAGAAACCGCACCAGAATTGGCTGACAATATAACAACAGGATTAACACAATTTGAAGATGCAAGTAAAAGAATGGGATCGGCTACACAAAGTTTAGAAACTGCATTCTTTTCATTTGCAGGAAACCTAGTTGGTGATGCTACTTCGAGTATCAATATGGGATTAACAGGTTTATCAAAATCAATTTTAGGACTACCACCTCTTATAGCGGCAGGTTTATACGGTACAGGAAAAATATTACAAGGCGGAATAGCACTATTAAAAGATACTGGTCCAACTTTTGCGGCAGTTTACGCAGGGGTTAAAGCCGGAATGCTACAAGGTGGCGGATTGAGATCAGTGGCAGGAGGAGTCAAAGGTTTTGCAAAAGGAGCAGGTGGATTTTTAGGAAAAGGTTTAGGAGTAGGTGCCGGTTTAATGGGTGCTGGTTATTTTGGAGGCATGGCTGGCAAAAAAGATGCAACAGGTGGCGACAAAGCAATGGGAATTTTAGGATCAGCTGGTTCTGGTGCATTAGCAGGAGCGATGTTTGGACTACCAGGTGCAATAATTGGTGGAGCATTAGGAGCCGCATATGGTGGATACAAAGCTATGCAAAAAAGAGCATTTGGTGGTCCTCTTACTGGTGGTGCAATGAGTCTTGTAGGTGAAGGTGGACCTGAAATAGTAACAGCTAATACAGCAAGTACAGTAACAGCTAATCAAGATTTAGCAAAACTATTCAATACAACAGCATTAGAAAATAAAATGACAACTATGGTAACAGAACTAACCAACGCAAATAAGACGTTAGCAACAACACTTTCTAGCGTAAATACACTTGTAGCAGTTGAAGGACGAGCTCTAAAAGCAGTTGAAATAACAGCTAGAAAAGATCGTAATCAGGTAGGGCTAGTTTAGGTTGCTAAAAGGATGAAAAACTTGTAATATATAGTATGGCTTGGAAAAAATATTTTAAAGACGCAAATTTATCTCCA
>CAZXOU010000078.1:0-3448 GCA_964642355.1 uncultured Gammaproteobacteria bacterium | reverse complement strand
CATCTTTTTCTCTGGATCTACCAAAGACATTATCCGAGCAGTCTTGGTCAATATAGGTTTTGGCTCTGGGAATGTTTTGCCAAAAGTTTTGTTGAATTTTTTTGCAATGTCTCGCATTAACTCCACGTGCTGTACTTGATCCTCCCCAACTGGTACACGATCTGCGGAGTAGAGTAGTACATCTGCTGCTTGCAAAATAGGGTAAGTGAACAATCCCGCATTCACGCTTTGTTTGTGCTGGTCTGATTTTTCTTTAAACTGGGTCATGCGTTCTAACTCGCCCATTGGAGTAATGGTATTAAAAATCCATGCAAGTTCTACATGTTCTGGAACTTGGGATTGAATTGTAATTATAGATTTTTCTGGATCTAATCCAGCCGAAAGGTAATCTAAGGCAAGTTCATATACTTTTTCTGGAAGTTCTTTTGGGTCGTAAGGAATGGTCATGGCATGATAATCCATGATTCCGAATATAGCATCATATTCATCTTGCAATTCTACCCATTGTTTTAGGGCTCCTAAATAGTTTCCTAAATGCAATGAGCCAGTTGGCTGCATTCCAGAGAAGATAAGATTTTTCATATACAACAATGCTAACATAAAATAAAAGATTCTGCCATTAGGCAGAATCTTTTTGAATCTTTTTTTGTTATTACACTTTTAGAACAACTGGCATAATCATTGGTTCTCTTTGTGTTTCTTTGAATAAGAATTTACTCAAATCATTTCTAAGCTCTGCGCGAACAGATCCCCATTCCTCGCTTTTCTTAGGCATTTTTTTAGCTACTATCTGTTCTGTTTTCTTTTTAACATGGTTCCTTATTTCCATCATCAGTTTTTCTGAAGTTTTTATATGGATAAATCCTCGAGTAATAATATCTGGATTATTAATTACTTTTCTAGTTCTAGTATCAACCTGAACAACTACCACCACCATTCCGTCTTCTGCCATAACTTGCCTGTCTTTTAGGACGATATTGCCAACATCACCAACTCCTAATCCATCTACAAACACATGGCTTGTGTCTGCTTTGTTGTCAGTGGCTCTTCCTCCAGATTTATCAAACTCTGCGATTTGTCCGTTATCAAGCACTAGGATTTGATTATCTTTGAATTTAAGGTCGCGCGCAATCTTAGCAGCCTCGCGCAACATATAGTGATACGCGTATACAGGAATAAAGTAATCTGGCTTTATTGTATTTAGAATATAAGCAATATCATCTTTGTTTCCATGTCCGGAAACGTGAATATCCATTATTTGGCCATGAATAACATTGTCTGATTGGCGATATAGTTCATCTTTTAGTTTTTGGATGGTGTTTTCGTTTCCTGGAATAATAGAGGAAGAAAGAATAACTGTATCTTTCTTTTTTAGTTTGACTGATTTGTGGTTACCAGTGATGATGCGTGAGAGAACAGCATTTCCTTCGCCTTGAGCGCCTGTTGCAATAACAACGATTTTGTTGTCAGGATAATCATCAATCTGATTAATTTTGATTAAAGTACCTTTTTTGGCTTTTATATACCCAAGCTTAGAAGCAATTTCTATATTCATCTTCATGCTATAGCCGTCTAAGGCAACTTTTTTGTTTAGCTGCTCTGCGGCTTGGATAATCCAGCCAACTCTTTCAATTTGAGAGGCAAATGTGCCAATAACAATTCTTCCTGGTGCTTGGCGTATAAGAGTAGTAAGATTTTTTTTCATATCATCTTGCGTTGCGCTGGATCGCACGTCAGTTGCGCCTAAGCTTTCTAACATTAAGATGCTTGGTTTTTGTACTTTTGAAAGATGTGAGTAATCTACAACAGGCTTTCCAGTTTTAGAATTTTTTTCCAAAGTCCAGTCTCCAGGATGAATAATACTGCCTGAAGGTGTTTCAATAATAACTCCAACTGCGTCCATTATAGAGTGGTCTACTTGGAAGAATCTTATTTTAAAAGCGCCAAAGCTGAACCTATCATTAAGGTTTTTTATGGTTACTGCTTTTAGCCTGTTAGTTGAGTTTGGTATGTAATCCTCTTGCCTGTGTTTAACCATGGCTAAAGTCATTGGCCTTCCAAGAATGGTAGGGTAGCCAAGCTTTTCTAAAAGAATTGGCGCGGCACCAATATGATCCAAATGTCCGTGAGAGAATATTACTGCTTTTACATTTTTTTCTTTACTTTTTAGGTAAGAAATATTTGGAATAATATAATCTACTCCATGCTGATCTTCGGAAGGGAACAGAAGGCCCATGTCTAAAATAATAATATCATTTCCATATTCAAAAATGGTCATGTTTTTTCCGACTTCTTCTAATCCTCCAACTGGAATGATTTTTAGTTTGTTTTGAGAACCTCCAGCGCGTGCGCTATTATTGGCACCACGAATTGGACGCTTTTTAAAGCCTCCTTTTTGAGGTCGCCTGCCCGCCGAGGAGGTGGGCCTGCCAGAAGATGCTCCTGGTCTTTGGCGCGTTTGGCGCCTTTTGTTGTTGTGTGTTCTTGATTGTGTAGGTGTCATAATTTATTTAATAGTATCTGCTACCACAGCACTCATAGATGCGGGAAAGCTGACTAATATCACGCGTTTAAGCGAGAGCATTAAGTCTATATCCCACTGAGCTACGCCAATTAGCGTTAAGAATCCAGCTACCACTCCTAAAGAGAATAGGTAGGTAGAAAGTACTCTTTTGGCGTATTCTCCCCAATGCTTTGAAAAGTTTTTTCTATAATAATTGTAATATACAAAAGTTCCAATAAAAATAATTGAAATTGAACTTAAGATTAGTATATTTTGCATAGGAAGTTCTCCGCCTAAGCGCCAGGTTTCTTCTGTAAAGCCAACTGGAACTGCTAGAATGGAAGCTCCAATAATAACTTGCAAAAGGTCTTTTGGTCTAAATTCAGTACGTAGAGGATTTGTGGCTCTGCGCATAAAATCGCTCATTTCTTCTTGTACCGCATGGCCAACTCCTGTAGGAACATTTGCCGCGTCTTTTATAACGTCTCTGATTGAAGAAATGTTATCTGAAATTGTTTCGCGTGATTGCTTTTTTGATTTTTTTGATTTTGCCATATTATTTATTTAATTGAAATTAAAAAAATTAAAGCTTTTTTTTGTTTTAATAAACCAGGAATTAATATTGCTAAATCTATCTGAAGGATGATTAATTCTTTGGGTTGTAATTCCTTTTAGGTTTTTTGGTGTGATATATGTGTATTGAAGACTATATAAGAAAACTGCTGGAACATCTTCGCTTAATAGTTGTTGGAATTCTATATATTTTTCTTCACGCTCTTCGTAGTTAGATGTTTGTCTTGCGTCTTCCAGTAGTTCATCAACCTCTTTGTTGCTATAAAGTGCAAGGTTAAGACCAGGGTCATTGGATTGAGAGGAGTGCCAAAATGCGTATGGATCTGGATCGCGTCCTAATATTTGTCCAAACAGCAATACTTCGTATCCTCG
>CAZXOU010000077.1:0-3566 GCA_964642355.1 uncultured Gammaproteobacteria bacterium | reverse complement strand
TCTAAGGCCGAATCTGTCTCTATATGCTTTTTGTATTCTTCTAATGTTGTTGCGCCAATTATAGATATAGATCCGCGAGCAAGAGCAGGCTTAAGCATATTAGCCGCATCTAAAGAGCCAGAAGCGCTTCCAGCACCAATAATAGTGTGGATTTCATCAATAAATAAAATAACATTGCCTTCCTTTTCTGCTGTTTCTAATGCAGATTTTAATCTTGCTTCAAATTCTCCTCTGTAAATAGTTCCAGCAACCATTGACCCTAAATCTAAGCTATATATTTTTTTGTTGGCAAGAATAGGAGGTATACTTCCTTGAGAAATTCTTTTTGCTAATCCTTCTACAATTGCTGTTTTACCAACACCAGCTTCTCCTAGGAGTAGGGGATTATTTTTGTATCTTCTGCATAAAACTCCAATCACGCGTTCTATTTCAATCTCACGGCCTACCAAAGGATCAATATTTTTTTGTACATTTCTATCAGTTAGTTCTTGCCCAAAATACTCCAGACTATTCTGCTTTTTGTCTACTTTGGTTTCTGTGTCAGATTCTGGCCTAAACACAGCTGTTAAATCTGGAAATTTAGATGTGCTTTCCAAAACAACATTGATATTTTTTTCTAACTCGTTTTTTGATACAGAATTTTCGTTAAACCAGTTTTCTATTTCATCTTCGTGTGTTTTTATTAGACTTTTAAGAAGATGTTCTGTTCCAATATATCTATGTCCAAATTGATGGCTGATTTGCACTGCTTTTACCAATACTTTAGCTGCAGTAGATGAAAGCATTACCTCTATAGAGTAAGATTTTCTGATAGATTTATTTGCAATTTTTCCTCTGGAGGTTTGTGTTGTAATGGCTGAAGATTGTGGTTTAGCGGATTTTTTTATAATTTCTGCTCCTATACTTCCTGTTTCCTGGCTCAGTGCTTCTATAATATGAGTAACAGAAAGAATCGTGGTTTGAGTTTGCGGAGATACTAAACGTTGTTCTTCTAAAGGTCTTGCTGAATCAATTGCATTTTTTGAAGCAGCTTCATTATTAAAAGTTGCTAGTTCGGTTGCGCGAACTAACACATTTTTTAAATGCGTGCTGAATTTTTCCGAGAATAAATTATTCTTCATAGATGTTTTACAGTATATCGGAGTAGGTTATTTGTCAATTAAAAAGGTGATACAGGTCTTGTTTCTACTGGTGGGGGCTGGAGTGTTGGAACACTTACATTTTGAGGAATACTTGGAGAGGTAGAGCGTAGTATAGTTATTTCTAGCGCAGTCTGTTTTCCATTTTTTTCTTTTTCTATTTCAACGCTTAATGTGTCTCCGATTGTTAAATCAGATTCCTGCTTTTCTTCTCCATTATGCGTGATAATAGTGCTGGATGAGAGCAAGATCTCTTGTTCTCCGGCTGAAGTTACAATTGTTATTCTTATTCCTTGTTCGTGATTACTCAATGTTCCAGCAATAGTTGCAAATGGATCAAAATCATCTTCTTCGATTGCGTCCTCCTCTTTCTGTCTTTTTTGAGCCTCTTCTAAACCTTGCTGTTTTATTTGGTCAATAAGTTGCTGTGTTGAGTAATCTGGTGTCGTATCTTTACTACGGCTTATTACTATAAAAACAACTATAATTATTAAGGCTCCAATGAGTGTTATTATTCCAGCAATAATAAGGTCACGTGTACTGATTTCACCAGATGAGTTATTCTTAAGATTTTTTATCATAGATGTATGTTTGTGGTATACTTATTATACCATAATTGTTGAATCATGCACACCATATTGCACAAAAAGTTTGTACTAATATTTGCCAGTTTCGTTGGTGCTATTATTTTATTCTCTCCATTCGCAACACAAGCTGCATGCGGGTTTCATAATGTTACAGGTTATGTATTATCTGTTAATACAGACTGGGTTTTATTAAGCTGTAAGAACGGAGAAGATGTAGATTTTGGTTTGGATATTGATTTTTCTAGTGGTTCGCCATCAGAACCTGTAACTGGGTATGCTTGGTCTGGATATGCTGGCTGGCTTGATATGCAACCTTCAGGCCCTTATCCTGTATGGGGAAGTGTTCCCGCAGAACCTGCGACTTTCCATCGTAACGAGGGCGCATCAGCAACTTCTAGCGCAGGCACTATTACAGGATGGGCAAAGTGGGTAGCCTTAGGAGATGATGGTTGGGTGGTAATGGGTCCAATTGATATAGGCGGCACTGACTATGGAGTAGGTATTGGAGCTGATAGATTGTTTACTGGTTGGAGCTGGAATGGAGGAGATAATTTAGATGCAGATCCACAGCCAGAGCAAGGTGATGGATGGATTGTTTGGGATAGTGTGCAATCTGGAGGAGGGGCATCTGTTTTAGCATGGTGGTTCGAGAGTTTGTATGGAGATATTTATTCTGGTGGCAATATTTCTGCTCCGTTTGCGCCTCAAGTAAATAGATATAATGCCACCTACCTTATTCAAGCAAATGGCACTATTACTCCTGTTGTTATACAAAGCCAGGGAGGAGCAGTATCTCCATATATAGAAAATTCATTTGATAGCTTACAAATTCCAGACGAGGCAAATAATTACCGCGGTACTTTAAGCTGGCTAGATAAAGCAGGGTTAATTGCGGGTAGATATGGTACTCCAGAATCAGCCTTGCCAGCAGCATCAAGCTATGTGTTAGATGGCAAAGTATATTATTACACAGGAAATCTAACTATTGGCAGTGACATAACATTTAATAAAGGAACTGGAACACAAAAAGGCAGTGGTACCATAGTTGTGGAAGGTGATCTTATAATAAACTCCGACATTACATATCAATCAGGTTCTGTAGGAAGCAGAATTGATAATTTACCTTCAGTAGCCTGGATAGTTAAAGGCGATATTATTATTGACGACACAGTAGAGAATTTAGCAGGCGTGTTTTTTAGTGAAGGATCTATTGGCACAGGAACCAAGGGGGCTAGTTTTCAGGAGAACGAGGTAGCACTAACCATCTCTGGAATGCTGATTGCTAATCAAATAAACTTACAAAGATTATTCTCTGATTCATCTGGCAATCCTGCGGAGCAAATTATTTTTGACGGAAGATCAATTATTAATCCACCTCCAGGATTAGCAGATATTAGCAAGGGATTACCTATTATAAGAGAGACAAGGCCATAGTAGTCCAAGTTCCTCGATTTGTGGTATAATAATGTTAAGTTTTTATTATTCATGCTTGTCATAATAAAAGGATTTTTCATTACATTTAGTTTTTTATTGCTAGTTGTGTTTGCACAGCCGGTTTTTGCTATTTTTGTTCCTCCAAGTGTTGCGCCTCCGGGAAACAATGTAGAAGTTCCTATTTATTCTGATGGAACAGATCAGGATCTTGCCGGAGGACTTGATATTACAAGCGGAAGTTTGGATGTAGAGAGCGGAGGATTTACTTCTGTGGTCACAACAGGAACTTCAATTCTGGGTACAGTAGGAAGCGCAACTGGCGTAGCTGTTCAGGGTACAAATGGGGCAACATCAGTTTATGGATTGCAGACTGCAGGAACGGATTTAAACTCAATATACGGAAATG
>CAZXOU010000076.1:0-3577 GCA_964642355.1 uncultured Gammaproteobacteria bacterium | reverse complement strand
TGAAAAAATATCATCTATATCATTTTTATATTGGTAATATAGTACATAACGACTATCATCTGTATGAAAAATAATTCTATTGGTTGTTATATATTTTTTAAGATTATCCATCTTTATGAGCGCTTCAACAGTACCCTGTCGATCATTAAATACATCTCTACATGAATACTCAACATATGACCCGCCAGTAAAACTAGCTGCTTCCCCAAGAACTCCTGATTTATACTTTATAAATCTATCTTCTGTGTTTATGGGTTCGTGACCGAATTCATCGTTCAAATTACCATCAAATTTCAAATATAATGATTTTTCTAATGGATCACTATCATAGTTATTTACAAACACTCTTTCTCCATACACCGGAGATATTGTAAAAAATCTACTAATAGTTACTGGATTACTATATGGCGTAATATAATCATCAAAACCAGCACTTACAACTCCTAAGCGTGCCGAACCAAAAGCACCTTGTGTAATATCTGCTATAACTTGAACCTTCTTTCTTTTATACGAATCAATGACTATTGGTTTGTTGGTTGAAAAATATATATATGGCAAATCTTTAGATGACTGTTGATCATCTACCTGATAATATATCTCACCATCTTCATCTTGAATCCTGATATTAGAAAATAGGTTATCTTGGTACTGCGGATCAATAACAAAAAGAAATTTAGAAAGTGACACAGTCCCTCGATCTCCATCTAGTATAAAAGTAAGTATGGCTGCATCCTTTTGGCTTTTATCAACAATTACCTCTCGGGTTTTTCCCGTTTCACGCTTGACCGCTAGTCCTGTTCGGTTTAGATCTATATCCAAATCACCAGTCTCGCGTATAATAAATCTATTTCCTCCATAATCATCATAACTATTTTTATACTGATGTAAAATAGATGTGACTTTATTTTCATCGCTATCGCGTAACTCTATTTTAGAGATAGAAATCTGTCCCTCTGCGCTTCCACTTTTTTTGACATACGCATTTATGTGTAAAGCCACAACATCAGACTTACGTAAATGTATTGGTTCTGCGAATATAATTGTTGCCCTATCATTTTTTATATCCCTCCATTCAAAGGAATGACGTGTATCATCAGTCTCGTTTGTAAGAGTTATCCTACTTGAATCAATTGAAAATTTATCTAGTTCAGAAAACAATTTAGAATAAACTGTAGCCGATTTAATTTTAACTTCCTTGTTATTCGCAATAACAAAAAACCGAACAATACTTTCTGATATTGATCCTGGTTTTATAACGTGATCTGTTGGAGAAAAAGGGTCTACAACGATTGTGACAAAAGGCTTATCGTTTTCAGTAACATCTGCCTGAGCAATTTCAGATGTACCGATATATGTAGATGCAAATAGCAAAAGGAATACTTGAGATATGGCAATTAATTTAGAAAATTTATACATATAGTAAATTTAGTATAATTGCATAGTACATAAAATAGTCCATTTTGTCAAGTTTTTTCATAAATCATTAAAAGGCCTTCATCAAATAGTGAATTACATACTATCTTGGTTCTAACGTCCTCAACGCACCCGCTCCACGCCTTAAGCCCCTATTCATAGGGCTTTTTTTTGTAAATCAACAACAAAAGTAAGCCTACTATTCTCGTTTGTGGTATAATAATTGTGTATGCTTGAAATTATTACCAATTTTTTCCTAGAAGTAGGCAGCCAACTCGCACTTGCGCCAAATCCATTTATCGCAAGCCTTATTTTGATTGTTAATGGACTCTGGATTCCTATTGTAATTATAATGCTAATGAATGTCAAAATTGCTTGGATAGATTGGCGACAAGAACTTTATCACAATCAAAGAAAATTTATAATGCTGGCAATAGATGTACCACGCGATAATGAGCAATCACCAAAAGCAGTAGAAAGTATATTTGCAGCATTACATGGAATCTTACCTGGAACTAATACAATCTACCAAGAATGGTGGCTTGGTAAAACTACAGATTTTATAAGCATGGAGCTGATATCTATCGAGGGATATGTTCAATTTTTGGTTTACTTACAAGAGGATTATAAGAATATGGTGGAAAGTGCTTTTTACGCTCAATATCCAGATGCAGAAATTACTCAAGTAGAAGATTATGTATACGGACAAAACGGAGAATTTAAAGACATGACATTTCCTGATGATAAGTATAATTTAATTGGCAGCGAAATTGTATTTCTAAATAATCAGGCTTATCCGATAAGATTGCACATGGAATTTGAGCATTCTCTTTCACAAGAATTCAAAGATCCAATGGCTGGCCTTTTAGAAGTTATGAACAGCATGGGCCCAGGGGAGCAGTTATGGTTCCAATGGGTAATTACTCCGGAATATGATCAAGCGTGGCAACCTCAATCAAACAAGATTGCCATGAAAATTGCTGGAAAAACTACTGATGTACCTCAAAACTCTGTAGATAAATTTATAACTGGATTAGTTGGATGGCTTGATGCTTTTGGAACAGCTATTTTCCCATTCTATAATGCAACAGAAGAAAAAGAAAAAAAGGACGACATGCCAAGTTTAATGCTTCACCTTACTCCTGCTGAACAAAAACAGATTGAAAATATCCAGCTAAAAGCAGACAAACATGCCTTTTGGACTAAGTTTCGATATATGTATATTGCGGAAAAAGGAATCTCTTCAAAAGCAAGAGGCCTATCTCCAATTTTTGGAGCGATGAAGCAATTTAGCTCTCTAAATTCTAATTCTATTAAACCGCACAAATATACCAAAACGTTTAGTTTGTATTATTTAATGGTTCCTCAGCGCGTTGCAACTAGGCAAAATAAATTAATACGCGCATACCAAAATCGTTCGCGCAGTACAGGCTCTAGCGGACTTATATTAAACACAGAAGAACTTGCAACCTTATACCACTTTCCTACAGAAGTTGTTAAAGCACCTCTTGTCTCGCGTACTCAGTCCAAACGCGCAAGTGCTCCTATAAGCTTGCCAATGGAAAATGGACCAAGAACCTTACAAGCCAAACCACAACCCACACCAGATTCACCTGCTCCAACTCCAGAAGAGCCAGCACCACTGCAAACTAATGAGCCAAAATCTCAAGCTCATGAAGGCAGTGCACCAGGAAATCTGCCATTTGTATAATCAAACATAAAAAAAACGCCCGACATGTGTTGGGCGTTTTTATAATACATCAAGGTTCTCTATGAAGTATTATGTTGTTGTAATCGTCGTTTTGCAATAATAATTTCCATATCATATAAAATTATTAGTTAATCTTAGGCGTCTCTTATCTCGAGGATAAAAGACGCCAACTACAGAGACAATAACTTGTTGAAAGAACACAATTCTGTCCCAGCGCTTGCTGGGCATTATGATCATCGTATATTTTTATTTATTTTTACGCATATTGCGTTTTGATGATTGGTATTTGCTACCTATGCTCAAATCATGAATTTGGGCATAAAAAAGGCACCTCGCTGTTGCGAAATGCCTGGTAGGAAATTAACCTACAATCAGTATAGCACAGGTAATGACAAAAGTCAAGGATTTGTGTATGGTATACCCATGTCACTAATAAAGAACATAGCAAAAAAT
>CAZXOU010000075.1:0-3704 GCA_964642355.1 uncultured Gammaproteobacteria bacterium | reverse complement strand
AACGCAGAAAACTAATCAATTTAACCTTACTACACGCAGGTATCAGGAGGAGGATATTAAAAAGTTTATTACTGATAGGGCGCGGTTATGGGTTTTAGATGCAAAAGATGATTTTGGCGAATATGGAATTACTGGATTAGTTATTGCAACAGATAATAATAATCAATGGGAAATTGATACATTCTTGCTCTCGTGTAGAATTTTAGGCAAGCGAATTGAGAAAGAATTTTTTAGCAGAGTTTTGAATTTACTTAAAAATAGCAAGCAGCAAAAAGTAACAGCAAGATATTTGCCAACACAAAAGAACGAGCAAGTAAAAGATTTTTATGAGCAGTTCGGATTTACCAAAGTATCGTCTATACATTCAGAAGATGTGTGGGAATGCGATTTAAATGATTTTGAGCATAAACCAATAGAATTTATTAATGTTGCGGTTATATAATAATATGAATAAAAAATTATACATATTACTAGCAGAAATTTTAGAAATAAAGCCAGAAGATATCACCGATGAAATATCTCCAGAGAACACGCCTTCTTGGGATTCGTTTAATGGTTTGATGATTGCGGCAGAGTTGGAAAAATCATATAATGTGAAGTTTACAATGGAAGATGTGCTATCAGTAAAAAGCGTTCGAGATATTAAAAAGGCATTAGATAAATATCATATACAATATGAATGTTGAATGGACAAAAATCAATATAGGAGATGAGGAGTCTTTTGAGGTTGTTATAACCCAGGATATGGTTTCTAAGTTTGTAGAGATTACTGGAGACGACAATCCTTTGCATACAGATGAAGCATTTGCGGGTAAGAAAGGCTTTACTAAAAAAGTTGCGCAAGGAATGCTTGTTTCATCATTTTTTTCAACGCTGGTTGGAAAGCATTTTTTTGGGGATGATAACTTATATTTGAGCCAGACATCTAGCTTCCGAAAACCTATTTTGGTTGGGGATAGAATTCTTGTGAAAGGCGTTGTAAAAGACAAAATTGAATCAGCAAAGATTCTGCGTATTGAGACGATTATTCTGGCGCACGACAAGGAAGTAGCTGTAAGCGGCGAAGCCCAGGTTAAGCTTAATTAATAGTTTTTATGGATGCACTTAAGAATAAGACAATTTTAGTTACAGGAGCCTCTCGAGGGATTGGCAGGGCTATTGCCTTGCATCTTGCACGTGAGGGCGCTCAGGTTGCTGTTAATTATCATGTGAATAAAAGAGCAGCGGAAGATGTTGTTAGTGAAATTAAAAGCAAGGGAGGAAAGGCTATTGCAATTCAGGCAGATGTTACTAAGCAGGATGAAGTAGAAAAAATGGTTGAAGAAGCTGTAAAATCATATGGCGCCATTGATGGAGTTGTGAACAATGCCGGAGCTGAAATCAGCCATAAAAATTTTATTGATACAGATTGGAAAGATTTTGAAAAGCATTTTCAAATTCAAGTGCGTGGAATATATAATACCGTACAGGCATCGCTTCTCTCTATGATAGAAAAGAAATCCGGAAGCATAGTAAATATTGCAACATCATATACGTTAAATCAGCCACCGCCTCGACTTTCTAGCTATATTACTGCAAAACAAGCTGTGTTGGGCCTTACACGCTCGCTCGCTAGCGAGTTAGGTAAAAATAATATTAGAGTAAATGCTGTTTCCCCTGGATTTACAGATACTGATTTGAATAAGGATTTGCCAAGCGCTTTTAGCGAAATGGAAGCTTCAAAAGTTCCGCTTGGACGCATTACAACGCCAGAGGACGTTGCTAATGCAGTAGTATTTTTACTATCTGAAGATTCAGGATATATAACAGGAATTAATCTACCTGTCTGTGGAGGCCAAACAAGATAACTATGTTCCAAGATTCAGTACGCCAATTCAAAAAAGAAGACTTTCCAAAGCTTGCGGGGTTTGTCAAAAAGCAGTTTCATGAGAAATATATTTTATCTGATGAAAAGTTTTTTGAGTGGCAGTATAAACAAAATCCGCACATAGATGATTATTCGTTTTTTTTATTAGAGCAAGGGGATAAGATTTATGGATACATTGGAATGGCTCCTGTTGATTTCAAGATAGGTGATGGCACAGTTCGCTTAAACACCTATGCTAATCTTTTTACAGACGAACGCGTGCGCGGACTTGGACTTGGAACTTTGCTTATAAAAAAAGCAATGGAGCAGGGAAGCCCTGCTTTGGTAGAGGGATATAACAAAGAATCTTTTTCTATCTACAAAAAGCATGGTGAATGGAAAGAGATGGGTGACTTGCATAGATATGTATATATTGTGGACCAAAGTTCAATAAAAAAATTTCTGCCAAATGAGTCAATAAGCGCTACCAGGGAAGTTTCTTCAACAACACTGCCCAAGAATCCTACAGGGCTAAGCTTTGAGTTTGCTGTTTCATTTGACAAATCTTACAATAGGTTCTGGAAAAGGATTAGAAACAGGTACACTAATACTGTAGAGCGCACTACTAACTACATGGATTGGCGGTTCGCCAATCACCCTTATCTTGAATATAAGATACTTACCGCAAAAAAAGATGGCGAGATTGCGGGGTATATTATTTATAGGGTTGAGACTTCTGATGGTTTTTCAATCGCCCGTATTGTGGACTTTGTAAGCGAGGAAGAAACAGAAGCTGATATTCTAACTAATTTTTTACAAGAGGTGAGTACTCGCGTTGATATGGTAGATTTTATGTTTAGTGGAGATTACTACCACACAACACTAAAGAAACTAGGATTTTTTAACATATATGGCACTTTATTTGAAAAGCTTCCTATGTATTTTAATCCTATTTCATACAAAAGGAATTTTATTAATTTTATAGTTTGGCAGGATAATAAGTCTATTGACAAAAATACATTTTATAATCATAATAACTGGTATTTAACAAAAGCAGATGGAGACATGGATAGGCCAAATCCGCATTAATTTATGTATAAAAATAAGAAAATTTTAGGGCTTATAACTGCCCGAGGCAACTCAACAAGTATTCATAAAAAGAATATTATTCCTTTGGGTGGAAAGCCTTTAATTTGCCATACCATTGAAGCTGCAAAAAACAGTAAGCTTTTAACTCGCACCATTGTTTCAACTGATTCAGAAGAAATAGCGTTAATTTCAAAAGAGTGTGGAGCAGAAGTGCCGTTTTTGCGTCCAACTGAATTGGCGCAGGACGATACTCCGCATATTCCAGTGGTCCAGCATGCACTTAAATGGCTTAAAGAGAAAGGAGAAGAATATGATTATGTTATGATTCTTCAGCCAACCTCTCCATTTAGATCAGCACAAGATATTGACGAAGCAATTAAAAAAGCAGTTGATACAAATGCCGATTCTGTTATGAGCATGGTTGAGCTGGTTGATTTTGATCCTAGGAAGATTAAAAAGATTCAGGATGACGAGTTGGAACCATTATTTGAGGATGAGGGCGCTCAATCCGCGCGCAGGCAATCGCTTCAAAAAGCATACAAGCGCAACTGTGCAATTTATCTAACTAAGACCGAATATATTATGCAAAATGATTTGTTTGGAAAGGTTTCGCGTCCATATATTATGCCAGAGGAGCGATCATTAGACATTAATGAGCCAAGTGATATTAAATACGCAGAATTCTTGCTTTCAAATATATGAAAATTGTTGTAACCATAGAACAATTTAATCCAGAAGCCAAAAAGATCCTAGAACAAGTGGGCGAGTT
>CAZXOU010000074.1:0-3868 GCA_964642355.1 uncultured Gammaproteobacteria bacterium | reverse complement strand
TTCAATCGGCTGTGATATGTCCAACTGGGCTATGTGTTACCCATGGGGAGCGCACAATGAATCATTGCGCACTATATTGCAAAATAATAATTGCGCAATTGGTCTTACAACCCAGCCGCGAGTTTCTGATATTACTACTGATGACGCTTTAGCACTTCCGCGTCTTGATACAATAGATTTAGTGCGTGAAATGACTAATAAAAAATAATCATATGTATAAAAAGAATAATATTTTAGTTATTATAATGGCCCGAGGAGGATCTAAAGGGATTGTTAAAAAGAACACAAAGCTTCTTGCTGGCAAACCTTTAGTATGTTATGCTCTGCAAGCTGCTAAAAATTCAACATTAGTTGATCGGATTATTGTTTCTACTGACAGCAAAGATATTGCAGATATCGCGCGCGGACAAAATATAGAAGTGCCATTTATGCGCCCTTCTTATTTAGCAAAAGATACAACTCCATCATTGCCAGTTATTAAACATGCGTTAGATTTTTTGAAAAAAAGTGAAAAATATACCCCTTCGCTCGTAGTAATAGTTCAGCCAACAAGCCCATTAGTGATAGGTAAAGATATTGACACCTCTATACGAAAAGTGGTACAACAGGATGTTAATTCATGTATAAGTTTATGTGAAATATCAGAGCGTCCAGAGGCAATGTATCACGTTAATGTTTTGGACAAGATACGGCCATATATTAAGAATAAAGCCCATAATACTTATACCAGGCAGTCTCTGCCAAAAATATTTCGGGCAAATGGGGCAGTATATATTACAAAACCTTCTGTTATCAAGAAAAAAAATACCATTATCGATAAAGCAAATGCAGCCGCATATATCATGCCTAAAGAGCGCTCAGTTGATATTGATGATGAAATTGATTTCAGTTTAGCAGAGGTATTACTAAAGAAGCATTATGCAAAATATAATATGCGTAAAAGATAAATATATAGGAGACAGACAACCTGTTTTTATTATTGCAGAGGCCGGAGTTAACCATAACGGCGATATTAGCCGTGCAAAAGAAATGGTTTGCGCAGCCAAAGATGCAGGCGCAGATGCAGTTAAATTTCAAACAGGAAATGTGTCTGAAACTATTGTGCGTACTGCGCCAAAAGCAGCATACCAAAAGGACACCACCGATCCTAATGAGACACAATATGAAATGATTGAAAAATTACAGTTCACAGATGATGAGTGGCTGGAGCTTGCTAATTTTGCTCATAAGCAAGGGATTGTATTTTTTTCCAAACCTTCGCACGAGGAAGCAGTTGACCTGCTAGTCCAGATGCAAGTTCCATTATTAAAGATTGGCTCTGGAGAAGTTGACCATGTTTCACTGCTCCAGAAAATGGCACAAACTAATTTGCCCATTATTCTCTCAACTGGAATGTCTACCTTAGGAGAGGTAGAAGAAGCAGTTACTATATTAAAAGATTGTGGAGCGCGCGAATTAGTTCTATTGCATTGCACTTCTAACTATCCTGCGGATTTTGACTCGCTAAATTTAAGGGCTATGCAAACATTAAAGCGCGCATTTGGGGTGCCTGTGGGATATTCTGACCATAGCATGGGAATCACGGCACCTATAACTGCTACAGCACTTGGCGCATGCGTTATAGAAAAGCATTTTACTTTAGATAAGTCGCTCCCCGGTCCTGACCATAAAGCATCATTGGAACCAAATGAATTCAAGGCCATGGTACGCTCAATTAGAGATACAGAAAAGGCCCTAGGATCATCTGTAAAAAAAATACAGCATAAAGAGCTAGAGGTAAGAAATGTTGCGCGCAAAAGCATTGTTGCGCGCGATGATATACCTAAGGGCGTTATAATTACAAAAGAAATGCTTGGCTATAAGCGTCCGGGAACAGGATTGCCGCAGAAATATCTAGGTAGTATTGTGGGAAAGAAGTCACAGCAACATATTAATAAGGATGAACAAATCACATGGCACATGATATAAAAAAAATATGCGTTGTAACTGGAAGCAGGGCCGAGTACGGATTGTTTAGGCCCATTCTAAAGGCCATACAAGATAATAAGGGCTTAAGTTTGCAATTGGTTGCAACTGGCATGCATTTACTGCCTGAGTTTGGCCAGACTATTAAAGAGATTAAGCGTGATGGTTTTTTTGTTGATAAAAAAGTTCCAATAATTACAACAAAGAGCGACACATCGAGCGCCATGTCGCAGGCAATGGGAAAAGGCGTTATTGGCATGACTCGCGCGTTTGAAGCACTTAGGCCTGATATTGTTTTTCTTCTTGGAGACCGTGTTGAGACATTTGCTGCAGCATCAGCAGCTGCAATTATGAATATTCCTATTGCACACAGCGGCGGAGGCGCGTCTTCCGGCAGTGTGGATAATTCCATGCGCCACGCAATAAGTAAGTTGGCTCACATCCATTTTGCCATTAATCCAAATAGGCAAAAAAAATTAAAACAAATAGGAGAAGAGCCAGGCAGAATCCATTTGGTAGGGGAAGTTGTTTTGGACGCAGTGCGCAGCACTAAATTCCTATCTTCTCGCGAACTAGAAAAAACCTATTCAATTAAACCAAACAAGCCAACTATATTGGCAGTGTTTCATCCTGATACATTTGACGTTACTTCTTCACTTACACAAACAGAGGCATTTCTTAATTCATTATCTGAGCTTGGTATTCAAACAATACTACTCTATCCAAACGCAGACGCGGGCGGCAGAAGAATGGTAAAAATATTGCGCCGTAGTAAACACACGGATCATATTAAATTATTTACGAGCCTTCCGCAGAAAGATTACTACAGCATCATGCAAAGGGCGAAAGTAATGGTTGGTAATTCCAGCTCTGGATTTAATGAGGCTCCAGCGTTTCATCTGCCAGTTGTTAATATCGGCGAACGACAGAAACACCGGGATAATATGGGTAATGTTGTAACGATTCCCGGCAATAAAAAAGAAGATATAACAAGAACAATAAAAAAACTATTGACTAATAAGGCTTATTATAAAAAATTTGCACAATGTAAATCACTATATGGTAATGGCAATGCAGCAGAAAAAATTGCTGATATTTTATCTAAAATCGTTATTAATAAAGAGTTATTTCTCAAACAATAATGTATGAAAAATAATTGGAAAATTAATGTATTGATTTGTCCCTCTTGCCAGTCAGAAGACCTCGCAGGAGACATACCTCACATCGCATGCGCAAGATGCGGGTATGAATTAGAATTTACAGAAAGCAATATTTTAAAAACTGAAATACCAACTAATTCAGGAATAGATTTTCATGAGAAAATGGAAAAAGGCACAACCTTGCGTGAATTACAGGATAAATATTTGCATCTTGCCTATTGGGAAACACCATACTATAAGCATGCTATTCAACATTGGTTGGGTAGTTTAATTAAAGAAGATTGGCTTGCTCTGGATGTTGGTGCTGGAGACGGGAGGTTCACTGATTATTTAAGTGAGATGGGTGTTAAAAAAATTGTTGTAACTGATAGTAATATTCAGTCACTTGAATCTTTGTCTAGGTATGCGGACGAGCACGACTATCGCGACAAACTTCTTATTATACAGTCCAGCGCGCGCTATATGCCATTAAAGAAAGAAAGCGCAGACGTAATATTGTCTATAGGTGTTCTGTATTATTTAAATGAAGATTTCGAAGAAGGATTGGAATCAACAGTTTCTTTGCTTAAAAAAGATGGCTATATTATTGATGCAGAGCCGGATTTAGAGGGGAGTATTTTAAAGTCTTTTTTGTTTGAAGGAATTAATAGTTTTTTACAAACCACAAAAAAGAAAATATTTACAGAAACTCATGCGGGTATTCCATACAGTTTTAGAACATTTGGGCGTGATGAAATAAAAGA
>CAZXOU010000073.1:0-3895 GCA_964642355.1 uncultured Gammaproteobacteria bacterium | reverse complement strand
AAAACTCCTGAAAAAGCAAATGAAAAAGACATTCAAAATTATTTGGATACATATAATAAATGACATGTAAATTTTCATTAGTTCTAAAGATCCACTGAACTGGCGCAGCCATAACATTGCCGCATAAATCAGCAACATTTTGAATAGTAACTAAATACCAGCTAAATGACTCAAGAGCTTGTAGCTCACCATCTTCTGCTGTATGGTTTTCATTTAAGGCAAATACGACCCCAGTATCATTGCTGGTTAATGTTGCATCAAAATTATCTTCGGGAATAGTGCTAATTACGGTTTGGTCATCACTTGAAACAATTCTTTGAATTTTTATATTAGCCCCAACAAGATGATTGTCCTCAATAACCGTAGGAGCAAATATTGGTTCATCAAATTCAATGGTAAATTGTGTTACCCTATCTACATTAGTATCAGGATAATCTTCTGCGCCGCTAATCTGTGGATATGCTGATGTTAATATAGGAGCTATGGTTTCCTTTTTATCTGTTGTGTAAAATCGCCAAGGGAAATATTTGCCGTTTTCATCTTCAACAGGATCGCAGGCACCGTCGGCATCACATGCCACAAGGGGTCGTGCGCGATGATCTGTCACGGTAGATGGCACGCGTATCTCAAATTCACTAAATATCGGCCACTCATCAATTGCAGTATCATCGTCTTCAAGATAATCAAGTTCAAATACAATAGTATTACTCAAAGCGCGAATTGACTTTAATGATGTTACTTTTGGTTCTGGAAGCACAGTACCACCAGTTCCATCATCTTCTACATTTTCTTTAGTTTGTAATACCAAAAGTGTTTCATCATCAAGTGCATCTATAACAGTGCTTTGAGCGAGCCAGTGGTTAAATCGGGCTTGTACACTACTACATACATACACATCTTCATGACTACCAACACCATCATGCTTAGTTTGAAAATTTTCAAGCACAAATTGAAGTTCAGGGTCTGGATCAGGGAGCACTCCTCCACCTGGCGGCCCATCTCCTCCACCTCCTCCAGTAGCGCTACTTAATCTGCTAATAACAAAAGCAGCAATCGCCCAAGAAGAAAGTATTACCACTAATCCAATTACTGCGTTGCGGATAATTAACTTAGCCTTTGAGACTTGCTCTTGGTTGCCCCCTGCTGTCATCCATATGTATCCTGCGTAGATTATAAATATTACCGCTATAATTCCCAAAAATCCTAAAGTAATATTTATTATTGTAGCAATGATTGATTTAAGATCGCGGTCAGATTGTATAGCAACCTCTTGGAATGAGGAATCAAATCCAAAATTTTCTGTTTCAGGGTTAAGTGCGGGAGGCTCTGGAGGAGGGCCAGCTTGAGCAAATGCATAATCTGCAGATACAAAAAAACTTACCATAATAAGGCAAGCTAAAATAATAAGCACCAAACGTGCCGGAACTAGCGTCTGAATCAAAGTCGCGCGCAGTGTGTGCATGGTTTAATTGATTTTATTTTTTGGTTTTAGAATTAGTATCGTTTGATGCTGCCCTCTCTTTTGCTACCTCCTTTGCTTTGTCCAACAACTCACCTCCAAGCTCTTTTGCCTGTTTTTTTACTTGCTCTATTTTCTCCTTATCAACCCCAGCTTTTTCTGCGGTTTCTGCTACTTTTTTACGAGCCTTTTTTCCTGCAACAGGAGTGAGGAGCGCAGCTGCCGCAGCACCGAGCAATGCACCAAACATAAATTTACCAGATTTTCCCATATTTTTATTTTAATTTATTTGCTTGAAAGTAAATCTTTTACCATTTGCCCCACTTCGTCCCCACTTGCTCTTCCCTTAACCTGCCCCATAACCTTACCCATAACTTTGCCAAGGTCAGATACAGTTGTGGCATTAATTTCGGCAATTGCACCCTCTACAACATCTTTTAGCTCGGAATTTGAGAGTTCTGGAGGTAAATAAGTCTTAAGCAACAGAACCTCCTCTTGTAAACGCTTAACTTCTTCTTCTCTTCCAGCTTTTTCATTAGCTTCTATAGATTCTCCGTGCTGCTTAACCTCTCGTTGAAGAATTTCTACAATATCTTCATCCGAAGCTGATGCTTGTTTCGTGATCTCAAGATTTTTTATATTACTCCGCACCATACGAAGTATAGAAAGTTTTTCTGCAACTTTCCCTTTAAGAGCTTCTTTAAAATCTGTATCAAGTTGTTCTGCGAGACTCATGTCTCTTTTTATTTAGACTTTTTAGTATTATTCTTAAAACCCCGGCCATATGTTTCCTCTTCTAATAGGCCTACTTTGCGCATATACTCCTCTTTTGATCTCATAAATAATCTGCGCAATGCATCTTTCTTTTTTCGATTGCTGTTTTTTGGGTGCTCAAAATGCTGGCGTCTCTTTGCGCGAATCAATAATCCGCTAGTTTGAATACGTCTAGAAAAACGTCTTATCAGACGTTCGTTTGATTCATTATCTCTACGTTTTAGTGTAATTGGCATAAATGCAATATAACACGAACCTAATATAAAAGTCAATATAGTTTTACTTCTTTAATCTCTTGTTTAATTCTTCAACAATCTTTTCAAGATCAACTACTTCTTGAATACCGTTTTCCATATCCCTTATAATCACAGTTCCGTCCAATAATTCTTTTTGTCCTAAAATAACTGTATACACAACGCCAAGTTTGTCCGCGTTCTCTAGTTGAGACTTAAGCCCATCTTTTGAAAAATTTGTTCTAACGCGTATTCCAGATTCACGCAAAGTTTCGAACAAAGAAAAAGCATGCTTAGTGGCTTCATCTCCAAGTTGCGCTAAAAATACTTGTGGCTCTTCGGCTGTAATTTTTTTACCACTTGCTTTTATTGCCTCAATCACTCTCTCCAACCCAAACGCAACTCCCACACCCGCAGTATCTCTGCCGCCTAAAAGTTCTACTAAGCCATCATACCTACCTCCTCCAGCTATTGAGATTGGTTCTTTTTCTTCTTCTGGATTATCTTGAGTTACCACAACTTCAAATGCAGTTCTGTTATAGTAATCTAATCCTCTTACTAAATATGGATTAAGTTCGTATGGCACTTCTGACTGATCCAAGTGTTCTAATACTCCTACAAAGTGCTGTTTAGATTCTTCGTCCAAATGATCAACCACCTGTGGAGCTTGCGCCCGCAAAGCAACGCATTCAGGTTGTTTGCAATCTAACAAGCGTAAGGTATTTTTTGTAATACGTTTTTTGCAGTCTTCGCACAACAATCTCCGTTTTGGCTTGTAATGCTCTTTTAATAGTTGCACATATTCTGCGCGAGTCTCTGGATTCCCTAAACTGTTTACCTGTATTATCACTTCAAGGCCTAATTTTTTACAAATTAAGTGAGTAAGAAAAATAATCTCTGCATCACTTGCGGGATTTTCGTCACCAAAAAGCTCCATACTAAGCTGATTAAACTGGCGAAATCTGCCAGCTTGAGGCCTTTCATATCTAAAAGCCAGGCCTATGCTATACAGCTTAACTGGCTGTGGTTTATTAAACATCCCATGTTCAATGTATGCCCTTGCTATACTCGCGGTAAACTCAGGACGCATTGTCACAGAATCTCCACCCCTGTCCTCAAAAGTAAACATTTCTTTAGATACAATATCGGTATTTTCACCAATTGTTCTTTTAAATAAAGAAGTCTGCTCTAAAATTGGAGTAACTATTTCTTTGTATCCATAATCATGCAATATTTTGATAGCAATATTTCTAACATGTTGCCAATACACTGATTCGCTAGGCAAGATATCTTTAAAGCCCCTCAACAGTGTTGGAGGTTTTGGCATGCGCTTTTTTTTGATTGGATTATCTATTTTCATAATAAAAAATTATTTAAAAATAAAAAATAATATTTTAAAGTAACCCAAATAATTACAAGGGCCAAACAA
>CAZXOU010000072.1:0-3903 GCA_964642355.1 uncultured Gammaproteobacteria bacterium | reverse complement strand
CCACTGAATTTCAGTGGAATTTACTAAAAATACATTATAATACAAAAATTAGTAGGTGTCAACCTAATATGTCAGTTACCCTAGAAAACGCAAGAGTATCCATGACTCCATCTTTATAATTATCTATATGAGATGTGATGCACAAAAAAGCAATAACCGCACCACTCTGCGCGAACCACATTCTTGGATACTGATTTGGACGCAAATTAGATTTAATAACAGGAAGTTCTGTTTTCCATAGTGTCCATACGTTATTCTGTGTAACGCGATGAAGTTTTCCAGGATTTATTCTCGTCTGCGGATTAGCCGGATGAAAATGCGATTCACACAACTTTTCAAATCCTCTTAAACTTTCTCTTATATATCGTAATCGCCGTTTTTGTAACGCTCGAATCTCTTTTTCAAAACCTTTATGATACTGAAACTCAATCATAAATCACTGAAATCAGTGCCTCGGTAATAGGTAAATTCATATGGGACTTCCTGATACTTATCAGCGGCCGCATATGGGGCTTCTGCATGCGACAGTTCAGCTAATTGCTCCCCATTGAGATTTCCATACCTCCTTACAACCCGATCAAGTATTTTCTTCTCTTGAGAGCTTAATGCGGATGAATCAGGAGCTTTTATGTTTTTATAAACTTCTGTTGGCGCGTATTCTTCCCCCCATTCTTTAACTGTGTCAACTTTCAAAACCTTTGTTTTAGCCATACTGCTAATCACCTCATTTAGCGCTGTCGGAAGCGGACCTTTTGGATATGCTTTATAGATGTCGCCTGTAATTGATTTTTGATATTTTTCGTAATTATCAAAATCCGCGAAATACAGAAGTTTCGCTAATTTTTTTTTGCCTCGCACTTCGCCGTTCAGCTTGCGGCATAAATACAATATGACATTCTGGTATTTTTTACGATTTATAGGCATAGTTATATTGTACCAGAATACACAAAATTCCACAAAAAGCAAGTAACAATACCTTACTTTGAGTGATATTCTTTTCTGTTTAACCACTTTTTGGTCACAATATCTTCCAAATCTATACCTAACAAATCCGCAACAACTATAGTAAACCCAATAACATCTGCTAATTCTTCAGCCACTTTGACTTTGGACTCTTCCTTGGGCAAGTGTTTTGATGGTCTGCTCTTTTTACGATGGATCAAAACTGCCTGTGCCAGCTCACCTGCTTCTTCGTATAATTTTAACAAAGCATAATCTTCGTCTATCTCAACATCAAACTCTTTTCCGTAATCTTTTGCGTTTTTTATGACATTGGATTGTATCTCTTTAAATTCCATATATCTTGGCAGGGGTGGAGGGAATTGAACCCCCGTCTCAGGTTTTGGAGACCCGCATACTACCACTGTACTACACCCCCTTGGGTTGTTACTTATTGCCTTGTCCTAAAATCCTATCAACATGTTCTCGCGCCTGAATAGCTGTATATGCACGCCTTCGTGCTTCTGGATTTGTTTTTGCGTTTTGAATAATAGCTTCCATTCCTTTTCTGAATTCCTGCAACAACGCTTCTGGATTTTCGCCTTTATTAAGCCGCTCTACAAAACTATGTGCTTCAACATTTTCAAAAAAGGAAACAGCGTCTTTATTAACATCGCCAGTAACTTCTTTATTAATTCGTGATGAAGTTTTTAAATCTAAATGTATCTCTTTTGCTAAGTTATCTGCTTCCTCATCATTGGTATGTATATCAACCTGAGCCTTTCTTTGTTCTTTTGGATCACTAGTTTGAGATAATAATTCAGATTCCTTGCCAGCATTCTTCTGCATGTTATCGAGCATTGGATTACCAGTTTTCTTTAAATACTCTGTCCAATTATCATCTTTACTTTTTTGTTCGTCGCCAGTGCTATCTTTATCATCTTCAGCCTTCTCTTGAATATCAGTTGATTTGCATGCATCACATGAATCAGGAAAATTACCATGTCCACAAATACCTGATTCA
This sequence comes from uncultured Gammaproteobacteria bacterium, assembly GCA_964642355.1. Taxonomy (GTDB): domain Bacteria; phylum Patescibacteriota; class Patescibacteriia; order UBA2169; family UBA2169; genus UBA2169. Next base: position 1,940 of record CAZXOU010000072.1, on the reverse strand, counting down.
GATAATTGTTCTAATTTATTTTCTTGTTCTGGCATATATTTTATATTTAATTTTCTATTTCAGCTGCCTGAAGCTCCATCTCGCCTTTGATAACATCCTTAAGCTCTGGAAACTTTTCAAACAAATGCGTGAACCTATCTTTGGATTCGCCGGTAATTTCATTAAACAAAGGAGTTCCGCCAGTATATAGAGTTCCAATAGAATCACCAAACTCATTCAGATTATTACGAGCAAGCCACTCTGCTATTATAATCTTTTGATCGTCCGTTAAATTGCGAATATATCCTTCACCAGATTCTTTGATAAATCTGCCGCCTTTTTGCGCACCAGAGCCAATGGTCTGCTTTGCTCCGTTAAAAACCTTGCCAACCAAGGATTCATCATCTTGATTGTCATTGCTTGGAGATTGAGTGCATCCCGCGCCAATCAATGCAACAGCAAATACTATAAGAAGCGCTTTCTTTGCTTGCATACGATTACTTAGTCTCCTTATGAGGAGTATGCTTTTTGCACCACTTGCAGAACTTCTTAAGCTCTAATCTTGTTTGCAGCTTTTTCTTGTTCTTGAATGTGTGGCTGGTTACGCGCTTACATTCTGTGCATTCTAGTTTTGTGAGTCGATCTTGCGACATATAGTTCTATAATTATATTACTATGGAGCCACCCGACGGATTCGAACCGTCGACCTACTGTTTACAAAACAGTTGCTCTAACCAACTGAGCTAGGGTGGCATAAATACCAGACTATAATACACAAAATACTATAAAAAGTCAAGGAAATCAATCAAATAAACGGATAATTTTACAAAGTAGCTGTTTATTATATGTACCCTATAATGCAATTAATCCACCTTTTTTGACAAGCTCTTCTACATCATTTGCTGGTGTTGCCCCTTTTTTTGCTATCTCATCAATTGGTTCTTTAGATCTATTGGAAGCAATAATATCATGCTTTTTTTCAAGCATTAACTCTACCATTGCCAAGCCCATTTTTCCTAGGCCATAATATCCTAATTGCATATGATTATACTTATTTTTTTAAAATTACTCTTGCAGGGGAGCCATCTCCTTCTTTAATGCGGAGAGGTAAAGCAATAATCTCATACTTGCCTGGATTTATATCCTTTAGATAGCAGGCCTCTAAACTAACAACTCCAGCTTTTAACAAAGTGTTGTGAACTGGATGGCCTTTTGCTCCTTTTTGTTCTACAGAAAGATAATCAACCCCAACAAGCTTAATTCCTTTTTTAACAATTGCTTCTGCTGCGGACACATCCAAAGATACAAAATCTTTGTGAAACTCTTGATCGTCTAACAGGTTACGACTTGTATTACTTGTTTTGAATATTACTCGCTCTGTGCCGTCTGGAAGATTATCTACGTCACTTGAATTAATTTGACCCTCATGAGTTATCTCTACCACCAAACACTCTCCTATTAAACTTTGCAAATCTATCTCATCAACAGTTCCCTTGTTCTTAAAATGCTTTGGGCTATCTATATGTGTTCCAGTGTGGCTTCCAACAGTTATATCAGACACAATCGCCTCTTCTCCAGCATTTCGTTCTTTGCGATTAAACCCATCTTCTCCTGGCCAACTTGCCAAATCATTCGTGAGTGGAACAGTTATATCGTATAGTTTCATATTAAATACAGTATAGCATATTTAAACAAAAAAAATCCCGCAACAATGTTCGCTGCGGGATTCTCAGTTGCTTTGCAACTTAGCTTATAAAAGGCACGAGCTCCTCAACAAATCCTGCTCGCAAAGGAATTATCCTGCTTACCAAATCTTCATGTTCGAGTGTTCGTCTTTTGAGTTTTCTTTTTATTTGATCACGGTCAACTATGCCGTCGCTTTTTCTTAACCTTTCCCTTGTTGCTTTGATTTTTATTTACAACGAACATGCAGCACCAATACAACAAATAAAAAACGCCCA
>CAZXOU010000071.1:0-3903 GCA_964642355.1 uncultured Gammaproteobacteria bacterium | reverse complement strand
TATTAAATTAAGCCTGTATTTACGAGCTTCAGACAGAATATTTGCAAAAGATTCAGTTGCGAAATTCTGGAACTCATCAACATACAAATAAAAATCTTTTCTTTGCTCTTCTTCTATATCCACCCTGCTCATTGCTGCCATTTGAATTTTTGTAATTAACATTGCTCCAAGCAATGCAGAATTATCTTCTCCTACCCTACCCTTTGCCAAATTAAGTAAAAGTATCTTTTTTTCGTCCATTACCTCTCGCATAGAAAAAGAAGATTTAACTTGTCCAACAATATTCCTGATAACAGGGCTAGAAAGAAACTGGCCAACCTTGTTTTGAATAGGAGCAATTGCCTCTGTCTGAAATTTGTCGGGATATTTAGAATATTCATCCACCCAAAACGAGCGAACCACAGGATCTGTTATTACTTGAATTACTTTTTTACGATATCCTTTATCCACCAAAAGCCTCATAACTCCAAGCAAAGTTGAATCTGGATATTCCAACAAAGCCAAAATAGCGTTTCTTAAAACATACTCCAATCTAGGACCCCAAGAATCTGCCCATAACTTTTTAAAAATTCCAATCAATCCAGATGCAACTAAATGCTGATGCTCTCTGCCTACTTTTTCGAACACATTAAAAGCAATAGGAAAATCTAAATCAGCTGGGTTAAAATAGATTACATCGTTTACACGCTCGTTTGGTATAAAATCAACCACCTTTTCTACTAAATCTCCATGAGGATCAACTACTGCAACACCATTTCCATTCTGAATATCTTGAATAATCATATTCTCCAGAACAGTAGATTTACCCATTCCTGTTTTTCCGATTAAATATACATGGCGTCTTCGGTCATCTACCTTAATACCAAAACGCTTCTGCTGGTTGCGGAAGTTGGTGGCGGCTAGTGCTGTAATTTGTTCTATTTCTTGCATTTTTTTATTTTTACTACGTTTTAGTATACCACAAAACAGCCTTCCTTGAAAACAATAAAACTCTGTTACCAGAGTTTTATTGAGTAGCTAGACTGTATTTACCTTTTTCGTCTTTTGAAAAACGATTATTGTTGCTTAGAGCCAAGTATACAGTTCCCTTTTTAACCATTCTCTGGTCAAGAACTAACTGTACAATTTCGTCGCGAGTAAGCGCTTCATCTGACTTAGAAAGTATTGCCTCAATTACATCGCTTACAACTCCTGGAACATATCCCCATTCCTTTAGTGCGTAGATTCCTCTTCCAACCAATATATATCGGTCATCTAGGATAAGTTCGTTATGCACTGTTGGTGGATATGCCTTTTTAGAATCAAACTGCGCCTCGTTAATGTGAGTTGCAATATCTCTAAAATGCAAAGGCTTGCCATGCTTTTTCATTACAAGATAAATCTTGTCGCCCATTCGCTTTGGGGTAACAGTATTCCAATGAGTTAATCCCCATTCATCAAACGGATTTGGACGGATAAGATCAGAAGTTCTAAGGTGAGCATCTATAGGATCTGCTGATTCATCTTCAAAGTTGTAATGCTTTTTATGATCAGAATAAATATCAGTAACCTTGAATCGGTTTAATAGTTCCGCGCGGGTTAATGGCTGCTTTTCTGATTCTAGAATTTCTACAAATTTAGCAATAGTTTTGTTTGCTCTATCCCAATCTACAAATTCAACGCGCCAACTTGGCACTGAATTTTTGTTCTGCTCTCGTAGAATTCTGTTTGCAGTTAGCTTATCTAGCAAGAATAACAAATGCTTGCAATATACCTCATCACTAACATCTCCTTGTAATAGATACTCTAGCATGTGGTCTTCTGCCATAATTCCGCCATGTTTTTCTAGGGCAGCAAGTACAACAACTTCAACAGGCTTTACTGTATCAGTAAAATAGCCCAAATCACGAACATGTTTAATTGCTGCATTTTCAATCTGGCGAACTCGCTCACGAGTTACCTCATAGCTTTTGCCAATATGCTCTAAAGTCTCGTTTCCTTTGCCATGCAAACCAAAACGTCTGCGAAGAATCTCTTGTTCTCGGCTTCCAAGTTCACCGAAAAGCTTTGCAACAATTTCAACAGGATTAAAGCTAGAAAGCTCCTGTTCCTCGTTTGATGCAATCACTTTATCCAGAATTGAGCTAGTATTAGTGGTGTTTTCCATATATATATTAAAAGAAATATGGGGTTATTTAAGCTAATATTAGCCTAAAAACTCCTTATTTCTCTTTTATCTACCCCTATAATATCATAAACATTGTAAATCGTCAACCCAAAATCACAAACATTATATCTGTCTGCTTTTTAGCATAATTTCATAAAAAAGAAAGCCGTGCCTCACCGGCAGGCAGGCCTATTTATCTTTTTCTCCGCTAACTAAGGCTAATGCGGCTATTGGCGCAATTATCCAAAAGAACTCTGCCTGCGGACCAACAAACCAATCACGCGTGAATGATGATAACTCTGTATAATGCTGCTCTGGTATAAAAGATAGTGTGATGCTTATTAATAGCCCAACATGCAATAAACTAAATACTATTATCTGCCACCAAGCTCCCGGAGCATCTGATCTTGCTAAGGCACGCAATAATGCACTGCGCGAAAGCAAAAAGAATAAAGCAACAAATGTTATCAAGAATAATACTATATTGCTAATAAATATGTTATCATCTCCAAAATCCCCTATTACAACATCATCAATAAATGGCATTGCTCCTATAATCGCAAGCGCAATATATACTGCTATTAATATTAGTATGATGCGATCTCTGCCTAAAGTTAAGCCATATACAAATGCGGACACCACAAAAAATAGGATTATAAATAAATCCCAAGTTGGATTTTGAAAATTAAAATCAGCAATAGAAGTATTGATTGAACTTAAGGCATCCCCTAATTGCGGATAGGTACTAGTTGCAGTTGTAGTGGCAGCTTGCAAAAGATACATACAAGCTAATTATACCATTTTATCTTAGAACCATCCACTCTTGCCTTCGGACTCTTGTAGCTCCTCAAATAACTTCTTTTCCTTTTTAGATAGCTTCTTTGGAATCTGAACATTTGCAATTACAATGTGATCCCCCTTTGATGATGAGTTTATCTCTGGCACGCCTTTAGCGCGTAATTTAAACTTAGTATTTGGCTGTGTGCCACTAGGAATTTTGAGGTTGACCGCACCATATACTGTCTCTACTTCAATGGTATCACCCAGCACAGCTTGGGTTATTGAAATTGGCTCAGTAGTTACGATATCAAATCCATTGCGCTCAAAACGCTTATGCTGTTTTACTCGCACATGAATATATAAATCTCCAGCAGGTCCGCCCTTTTCGCCTGCATGGCCTAAGCCTGTCATTCGAACTGTTTGTCCATTGTCTATGCCTGCTGGAATTTTAATGGTAACATCTGCCTCTTTTTCTACACGTCCTGGACCTCCACAATCTTTACAAGGATTTTCTGCTTTTTTGCCTTCACCTCTACAATCTGGACAAACCGAAGCTTGCTGAATAGTACCAAGCAGAGTTTGTCTGTTTTGCACAACTTGGCCAGATCCTTTACATGTTTCGCATGTTGATATTTTAGTTCCAGGTTCTGCGCCATTTCCATTACAATGCTCGCACTTTGCAACGCGTCCTAATCTAATCTTTCGTTCTGTGCCAAAAACAGCATCTTCAAAATCAATGCTTAATTCAATTTCCATATCTCCACCTCTTTGAGGGCCTGCTTGTCCGTCTCGTCTACTTCGTCCTCCGAATCCGAACATCTCACCGAAGATGTCCCCTAAATCGCCCATATCAAACTGAACACCGCCTTGCCCTTGCTGTGCTTGCCTTACAAAATCTTGCCAGTTCATTCCTGTTCCGCCGAAACCTTGTCCGCTAAAAGCACTATCACCATATTGGTCATATTGTTTTCTTTTTT
>CAZXOU010000070.1:0-3952 GCA_964642355.1 uncultured Gammaproteobacteria bacterium | reverse complement strand
AGCAAAAAGCTAATTATTATGGCCTTGATGTTGGCTCTGTAGCAGGCAACCTGCGAAGTGTGGTGTTTGGAACAAAAGCATCCAGTGTTACCATTAATGGTGAGGATGTGGATATAGTAGTTAAATATGATCCAGATACATTAACTAGTATAAGCACTTTGGAACAGCTTAATTTAATAACTACGCAGGGCAATACTATTCCACTTTCCCAAGTGGCAAAAGTTTCTTTAGAGCCCTCACTTGCATCTGTTAATCACAGGGATGGCGAACGTGTTGTTACTGTTCGTGCTGACATGCAAGAAGGATTTAATGTCGCAGTTGCGCTTGAATCTTTTAATGATCTGCGCCCAAGCATAGGTATTCCAGAAACAGTTTCTGTAGATATAGGTGGAGAAGTAGAAGACATACAAAAATCTTTCCAAGAAACATTTTATTCTATGATTGTTGCAGTCTTGCTAATTTTAGTAATTTTAGTGCTTCAGTTTAATTCATTTAAACAGCCATTTATTATTCTATTTAGCTTACCGCTCGCAACTATTGGTGTGATATTTGGATTAATGATTACTGGCCAGCCATTTAGCTTTCCTGCGTTTATAGGTATTGTGGCTCTCTCAGGTATTGTGGTGAATGATGCAATTGTTTTGATTGATAAAATCAACAAAAATCTTGGATCAGGTATGGAATTTATAGAGGCTATAATAGATGGCGGCTCGTCCCGTATCCAGCCTATTGTTTTAACCACATTAACCACAATTGCTGGTATTTTCCCATTAGTATATGCAAATGAGCTTTGGCGAGGTTTAAGTATTACTGTAATATTTGGGTTGCTATTTGCAACGGTTTTAACACTTGTTATGGTTCCTATTCTATACACTGGATTTGCACGCAAAGAAGCTCTTGCAAGGCAACAAGGGAAATACTAATAAATATAGCATCTTAAATAGCTAAGCCTTTACAAAAATAGGTAAATTTAGTATATTTGCATTATCTATGACAGAAAAATTTCGTCAATTTATACTGTTTTTAGGAGATATTCTATTACTTTACGGATCATTGTTATTAGCTTTAAGTATTAGAAGTCAATCCATTATTACTGCAGAAACATGGTCTGCTCATTGGCCAATTTTTAGTTATGCTTTTTTAATTTGGATTATTGCTTTGTATACTGCTGGTTTGTACGAACTTAACAATATAAGAAATAATCTTAAATTTTTTGCAACTTCTAGCCAAGTAATGGGAATAAATATATTGCTTGCTATTAGCTTTTTTTACGTACTTCCACAAGCACAGCTAACTCCTAAGACAATTTTGATTTTAACAGGTATTATCTTTTTTGGATTATTTATCTTGTGGCGTCATATTGCTCATAAAACAATTTCCAAAACCACGCTTAAACGCAATGTACTAGTTATAGGAGGAAACAACACAGTAAAAGAGCTAACAGAACTTTTGGATCATAATCCTCAATTTGGATACCAAATAGCTGCAATTCTTTCACACAATGCTCATGATCATCCAGGAAATCTTGCAGATTACAAAGATCCAAACCAACTTTCCACAGTTCTAAAAAAACACAAAATATCTGTTGTTGTTATGGATAATTTAAGCCGTGAGTCCAAAAAATTAATTAATAATCTATACCAGCATCTTGGAGAAAAGCTAGAATTTATTTCTTTAGACAGATTTTACGAGGCAATAGCAAAGAGAATTTCTTTAGAAACAATTGATCAATTTTGGTTTATAGAAAACCTGCAAGAAGGCAAAAAAAGATTATATGATCTTGGAAAACGCTTGGTTGATATTCTTGTTGGATTTTTAGGAGGAATTATTACACTTATATTTATTCCATTAATAGGTTTATTAATACTCGCAACCAATGGCAAGCCAATCTTTTTTACACAAACAAGGCTTGGTAAAAATGGCAAACCATTTAAAGCAATTAAATTTAGAACCATGATTAAAGACGCGGAAAAAAGTGGTCCTCAAATTGCTGTAAAAAACGATAACAGAGTTACAAAACTTGGCAAAGCATTAAGAATGACTAGGTTGGATGAAATTCCTCAATTGTTTAATATTATTCGTGGCGAAATGAGTTTTGTTGGACCACGTCCAGAAAGACCAGAATTTGTAGAAGAACTAGAAAAAGACATCCCCTATTATAGAGAGCGTTTACTTGTAAAACCAGGATTAACTGGTTGGGATCAAATCTCTGGAGAATATCACTCCGCAAGTAAAGCAGATTCTTTGAAAAAACTACAATATGATTTGTATTATATAAAAAACAGATCCTTGTTTTTGGACGTAGGTATTATTTTGAAAACCATAAAAACTGTTTTAAGCGCTGTTGGGAGATAATATATGAATTCAAGAAAACCTAGTATATTATTTTCTACTGGCGTGTTCCCTCCTAATCTTGGCGGACCTGCTAAGATTACCCAAGGCTTGGCAGAACGTTTGACTGAAAAAGGATACAAATGCCAAGTAATTACTTTTGGCGAGGATGATGGAATCAAAAGAGATTATCCTGTTGAACGAATTTCTTTTGAAATAAGACAACCATTTCGCCTAATACGAACCTTTATAAAAACCTTGCAATTGGCTCGCAAGGTTGATTTAATTTACGCGCTTGATACTTATACTAATGGATTAACCGCGGCACTTGCGTCAAAGTTGCTTAGAAAGCCACTTGTTTTGAGGTTCACGGGCGACTCGGTTTGGGAAACTGCATTTAATAATGGCCAAACTACGGATGACATAACTTCTTTTCAAAAACAAGACCATGGTTCTGAAATGCGATATCTTTTGTGGCGCAGAAACCTAGTTTTAAAGCAAGCGCATACTATTATTACTGATTGTGAATTTTTAAAAAATCTTTTAGGAGTAATTGGTATTGATACTAATAAAATTACTGTTATCAATAACACAACCGACTATTTGCCAGAAGGTAATTTTGACCATGATATTTACAAAAAAGCTAACCACTTAAAAGACAATGTATTAATGACCATGTGCAGATTGGTTCCTTGGAAAGGGGTCCTTGCTTTGATTGATGTAATGCCGGATATTCTGGAAAAATATCCAGAAACCAGTTTAGCAATTGTTGGAAATGGACCAGAAGAAGACAAGCTTAAAAAATTGGCTCTGGAGCTCAATCTTTCCAAATCAGTAATCTTTTTTGGGAAAGTAACTGACAAGCAAGAAAAAAGAAAAATCTATGATTCCACAAATGTTTTTATTTTAAATACTTTTTACGAAGGTATGTCTAATACCATATTAGAAGCAATGGGGACTAAAAAACCAGTTATAGCTACCCGCTCTGGAGGAAATCCAGAATTTGTTAATGACCAGAACGGAATATTAGTTGATTATAATGACAAAGAACAGATTAAAAATGCTATATTAGATCTCTTAGGCGATAAAGAGCGAGCGCAAAGATTAGGTGAAAATGGATTTGAAACTGCGCAGAAGTATACTTGGGAAGCATTGGTTGAAAAGAATGAGAATTTAATTAATACTATATGTCAAAACGAATAATAGTAACCGGTTGTGCAGGTTTTATTGGAAGCCATCTGACAGAACGACTTCTAGATGAGGGGCATCAAGTTCTGGGCATAGATAACTTCCAAACCGGACAAATTAAGAACATGGAGGCGTTCATAAATAATGAGCGCTTTGTGTTTTTAGAACATGATATTGAGGAGCCTTTGCGAGTTGGAGATGAGATTGACCAAATTTATCACCTTGCTTGCCCAGCAGCTCCAATCCACTATAAAAAAGATCCAATCAAAACATTGAACACTGCCTTTATTGGAACAAAAAATCTGCTTGATTTGGCAAAAAAGAAAAATGCTCGTATGCTTTATACATCAACTTCAGAAATATATGGAGACCCTTTAGAGCATCCACAACACGAGACATATTGGGGTAATGTAAATCCAATTGGAGATCGTAG
>CAZXOU010000069.1:0-4088 GCA_964642355.1 uncultured Gammaproteobacteria bacterium | reverse complement strand
TCAATCTGCTTGTTTTACGATTGGAGCAGAGCTTGCAACCCCAGCTGACGCAGATGAAATGTCGCAAGCATACATTCCAAGGCTTACAGAACAAGATTTGAGTTATATAGAGATGCGAATTAAAGAAATAGAGCCAAAGCTTTCGCCACAAAAGAATTTTTTGCTTCCAGGGGGCGCACCTGCAGCTAGCATGAGCTATTGGATTAGAACTATTGCGCGCAGAGCAGAGCGAAGTGTTGTGATTGTGCACCAAAGCACCGGAGCCAGTGTTTTTTTGGTTCAATATTTGAACCGATTAAGTGATTATTTTTATGTACTTGCTCGCTATCTTAATCAAGAGAGCGAAGTATCAGAAGAAATTTGGGAAGGAGGGGAAGGACCTGTTCCTCGATAGCAGATTTTGATTGAGTTATCCACACGAAATATTTTTTTGGCTAACCTTTCATATTTCCCTAACACAATATCTGGTGCTATAATTCTATGTGCGGACACTATATGTAGTGTTTGCCCATATTAGTAACTCTTATCAATTTCTATGGATCAGCAAAAATCCGCCAAAGGCGGACCAGCCTCTGGCTGGCATGCCTCTGATAAAACTCAAACAAAAAGAACCGAGGAAAACTTGGTTCCAAAAGAGGTAGAATCAATCAATGGATACTACAAAAAAATTGTATTAGAAAAAACAGATCAAAAACCTTATGAGCTTACTGATCTAGGTAAAAAAGTATTTAATGACAGGTATAGTTTAAAAGATAAAAACGGAGAGCAGATGGAACATGCCCCAGAGCAAATGTGGGAGCGTGTCGCAAAAACAATTTCTAAAGTAGAAATGATTCCTGAAAAGCAAAGAGAATGGGAAGAAAAGTTCTATTGGGCTTTGCAAGATTTTAAATTTGTGCCAGCAGGAAGAATTTTAACAGGTTCGGGTGCTGCAACAGAAGTTACATTCTATAATTGCTATGTACTTCCGCATCCAGAGGATTCTAGGGCGGGAATTATGGAAAGTGTGACAATTATGATGGAGATTATGGCTCGTGGCGGTGGCGTAGGAGTGAATTTATCATCTTTGCGTCCGCGTGGAAGCTATGTAAAAGGCGTTAACGGCAGCGCGTCCGGAGCAGTGTCCTTTGGGGCGCTGTATTCTTTTGTTACAGGGCTTATCGAACAAGGCGGTAGCCGCCGCGGCGCTTTAATGCTTATGATAGATGATGATCATCCAGATGTAGAAGAATTTATAACAGTTAAGAGAGAAATGGGAAAAATTACAAATGCTAATCTTTCTGTGTGCGTGTCTGATAAGTTTATGGATGCGGTTAAAAGCGATTCAGATTGGGATTTGCATTGGAAAGGCAAGCATTATAAGACTGTAAGAGCAAAACAGATTTGGAATTCAATTACAGAATCAGCCCATGCTTCTGGAGAACCTGGGTGCGTATTTATGGAGCGCGCAAACAAAGAATCAAATACTTGGTATTTTGAGGAAATAATTTGTGTAAACCCTTGCGGAGAACAGCCTTTGCCTGCTTGGGGTGTATGCAACCTAGGTGCAATAAATCTTGCTCCATTTGCAGTAGATGGGGATATTAATTGGGATAATTTAAGAAAAAGCATACATATTGCAATGCGGTTTTTAGACAATGTAATAGATGCTACTCCTTATGCATACGAACAAAACAGAAAAGCGCAAATGAATGTAAGGAGAACTGGATTAGGAACTATGGGATTAGCTGATTTTATGATTAAACTTAAGGTTAAGTACGGAAGCGAAGAAGGAGTTGCTTTAGCTGAAAAAGTATATAAATTTATTAGAGATGAATCTTACAGAGCTTCTGTGGAAGTTGCCAAAGAAAAAGGCGAGTTTCCTGATTTTGATGCGGAAAAGTTTTTACAAGGCAAGTATATAGAGCGTTTGCCAGAAGATATTCGAATGTCAATTCAGCAGCATGGCATCCGCAATGGAGTGTTGCAAACACAAGCTCCAACTGGAACAACAAGCCTTTTGGCAGGGGTTTCTAGTGGAATTGAACCTGTATTTGATTTTTCATTCAAACGAAAAGATAGAATAGGGGAGCACATTGTATATCATCCTTTGTATCAAAAATATACAGATGAACACCCAGGTGAGGATGTACCGGATTATTTTGTTAATGCAAAGCAGTTAACTCCTATGGAGCATGTAAAAATGCAAGCAGTTATACAAAAGTACACAGATGCTTCCATTTCAAAAACAGTAAATGCCCCAGAAGAACATACACACGAAGATGTAAAAGAGTTATACATCAATGCCTATGATCTTGGATGCAAGGGTGTAACATACTTTAGAGACGGCTCAAGGGATTTGGTAGTTCTTGAATCTTTGGACGCAGATAAAAAGAAAAAGGAAAAAGAATCTGAAGCAGAGGCAAAACTAGCAACAGAACCAAAAGAACGTCCAGATATAATGACTGGAAAAACATACAAAGTAAAAACATCATATGGAAAGCTTTATATAACTATAAATGATGATACAGAAGGAAAACCTTTTGAAGTATTTGCTGCCATTGGAAAAGCAGGCGGATTCTTTAGCGCGAAATCAGAAGCAATTTGCAGATTAGTCTCTTTATCTCTGCGCGCAGGTATTCCAGTAGAAGATGTTGTTCGTCAGCTAAAAGGAATTCGTGGACCAATGCCTAGTTTTGGAAAGAATGGAGACAAGATTTTATCTTTACCAGATGCGATATCAAAAGTGCTTGAACGCCATATAAAAGGAGAACAAACCCAATTAACACTTACACCAGATGTTAAAAAAGAAGTTCCAGAAGTAGCTAAAGGTTCTGCAGTAGAGCAGTCAATGGCTGATCATGGATTTGCGCCGGAGTGTCCAGAATGTGGTGGAACACTAGAAATGAGTGAAGGATGTCAGATGTGCAGAGGATGCGGATTTTCTAAGTGTGGTTAACTATAGCTTGTCGTGACTTCGTGTCAGCTCGTCTTTGGGCGGGCTGACACGATCACTTGAATGGTTTATCCACAGATTATTAGTTGCTCAATAGTTAGCGCGTGCTAATATAATCAAACTCCGCCATCCGGCGGACAAGTTAACAAATTAATAAACCTTATCAGGGAAGCTGGTGTAACTCCAGCACTGTGCCGCAACGGTAATTTCGTCTTAGACGATTAAGTCCGATCGCTGATAAGTGTCCCCGCCTCTTCGGCGGAGATGTTCCTCGAGCAAGGTAAGAAAAGCCCAAACATCCTGCTCAGAAAGCAGTTTTTTTTATGAAAAAATATACATATTACTTAGTGATAACATTAATATTAGTTTTACCAGTTATTGCGCTTTTTGATTCATCAAAAGCTGCGGTCGCACCTGTTGTTGGAACTTATCTTGCAAGTGTTAGCCCTGCAAGCGACTGGACTATTATGGCTCAGTCAGCGATTGGCGCAACTCCTAGTGATACATCATTCTTACAAGAATTAGATGGAACAGGTAGTGTAAATGATTATACAACATATATCTTAGCAATCACGTCACTTGGCGAAGATCCACGCTCATTTGGAAATGAAAATTTGGTGTATGGATTGCGCCAAAAGGTCACTAACGGCCAGATAGGGGATGAAACACTAATGAATGATGACATCTTCGGTTTGATTGCTTTACGAGCAGCTGGGGTTCCTGTAAACGATCCGCTTGTAACTCAAACAGTTAATTATATTAAAAATAATCAATTATCAGATGGGGGATGGGATTGGTCAACTGCTTCTACGCAAAGTGGTGTTGATTATACTGCAATGGGAATTATGGCATTGATAGCAGGAGGAGTAAGCGCAAGTGATACTACAATCATAAATGCATCTGGTTATCTTTCAAATATCCAACAAGATGACGGAGGGTTTCCATATGCTCCAAATGTGCCGTCAAATACAGCTTCTACTGCTTGGGCGTTATCTGCTTTACATGCCATGGAAGCAGATATTAATTTTTGGAAGCCAAGTACACAATCACCAATAGATTATCTAAACGCGCGTCAGCATGCAGATGGATATTTTTTGTTTGATGCATCTTCTAGCGCCTCTGATTTGTTCACACCGGTTTCTACTTCATATGC
>CAZXOU010000068.1:0-4261 GCA_964642355.1 uncultured Gammaproteobacteria bacterium | reverse complement strand
CTAAACACAAAAATCTATATATCAATACCAAGTTGTAGTAAAGCTTCACGGGGTCTTTTCGTCTAACTATGGGTAATGAGCATCTTCACTCATCTCGCAATTTCGCCAAGTCTCTCGTTGAGACAGTTTTCAAGTCGTTATGCCATTCGTGCGGGTCGGAACTTCATATTTCCGATTTGTTTAGACTATATCATCACCTTGCTACAAACCGTAAGAGTTGTTCTTTGGTGTACTTGCGCTTACCAGATTCATTCATGGTGTACGCAAGATTAATTATTTTTGTAATACCGTCACTATTTCTATGATGGTTTGATTTGATCAACATACATATCTCTTTGAATACTTCGAAATCCTTCTCTTTTGTAGTCTTGAGAGGATGCCGTTCAAAATGAGGTATAATATGCTTTATGATCTCATCTACATTTCTTGTTTCATACTTATAGTTTTCGTCATTTCGTGAATAACGAATTGATCCGCACTTGAAGTATGTATGCATACTTTTGAGTACAGATAGATTTCGCTTATTCTGACTTACAGAAAAGCTAGGACGTACTTCTACGCCGAGATTCATCTTTTTCCGCTGGCTAAATGATACAGAGAAGCAACCTTCTCCATCAATAAAGCCAGTAATGTATGATGGTACATGCATGTTATGTTTATTAACACCAACAAACTCCTTAGTTTGTTTTTTAGAGCAAGGGCAGGCGTATTATCCCAAGATATCAGTATTGATAATTGGGATCTTGTCTTTCGACTCAGTCGTTACGGGGTCAATCCCACTTTAGAGGACGACTTCCCACGGTTTTGGCACATATAGATTTGCACTTTAGTGGCTCCTTTTAAACCACCACCATATGGATTTAACCGTTATTAGCCTGTTTACTTATACCAGCTTGCGCTAGTATTCGGGCAAGTTCTTTTCGATACACCCGACAAGGAATTTCGCTACCTTAGAACAGTTATAGTTACTGCTGGCGTTCATCCGCGCTTCGGTTCAAAGCGTAAACTCATCACCTTAACGTTCGGACACTGGCCAGGCATCAGCCCCTATACATCAGCTTACGCTTTAGCAGGGACCTGTGTTTTTGGTAAACAGTCGCTTGAAATCTTTAGCTGCGGCCCCCCAAAAGGGGGCGGACCTTATCCCGAAGTTACGGTCGCTGTTTTGCCGAGTTCCTAAACGAGAGTTCTCTTGTTCACCTTGGTCTACTCGACCTACTCACCTGTGTTGGTTTGCGGTACGATTAGTAATATGCATAGCTCCGCATGCCTTTTCTTGGCAATGCGCGTGCCTAAATTGAATCTGCCCGAAAGCTTCTTCTCTTCACGCTCTGACCCGCTACCCGAAGGTATTACGCCTTAGCGCAAACGTTTCATTCCGTAAAAACGTTTAAGCAGTTAACACTGCGTCAGCAATTGGAAACATATACTAGGGACGGAATATTAACCGTCTGGTCCATCGCCTACGCCTTTCGGCCTCAGCTTAGGATCGCCTCACCCTGGGTCGATTGTCGTTGCCCAGGAACCCTTGAGTTTTCGGTGGACAGGGTTTTTGCCTGTCTTTATGCTACTTATGCCAACATTCTCACTTCCAGCTGCTCCACGCCACCTCGCGGTGTACGCTTCAACGCGACTGGAACGCTCCTCTACCACTCAACTTCTTAAAAAGAAGTTAAATTCGTGTCTTCGGTGTATAGTTTAGCCCCGTTAAATTTTCGGCACAAAAGGACTGGACTAGTGAGCTATTACGCTTTCTTTAAAGGATGGCTGCTTCTAAGCCAACCTCCTAGTTGTATGAGTCCTAATACCACCTTTTCCACTTAACTATATCTTTGGGACCTTAGACGACGATCTGGGCTGTATCCCTTTTGACCAATGGAGCTTCGCCCCCATGGTCTGACTACGTTACTCAATTTACCCGCCGATGAGGCGGGAACCGCAGTATTCGGAGTTTGGTTAGGAAGAGTAGGTCAAAGACCACCTCTACCCATTCAGTGCTCTACCCCTGCGGGTATGTAACGTGCTAGTCCTAAAACTATTTCGAGGAGAACCAGCTATTGCCGAGTTCGATTAGCATTTCACCTCTAACCACAGCTCATCCCCTGGCGTTATACGACCAGTGGGTTCGGACCTTCCCCGCTTGTTACGGCGGGTTCATCCTGGCCATGGCTAGCTCACTCGGCTTCGGGTCTTATGTGTACTACCTAACTGTAAACAGTTAAACGCCGGTTAAGACTTGGTTTCCCTGCGCCTACATCCCAGAGGGACTTAAGCTGCAGTACACATAAACTCGTTGGCTCATTCTTCAATAGGAACACTGTCACCCAATAAATTGGGCTCCAGCTCATTGTAAGTAAACGGTTTCAGATACTATTTCATCCCCCTTGCCGGGGTGCTTTTCACCTTTCCCTCACGGTACTAGTTCTCTATCGATCACAAAAAGTATTTAGCTTTGGCGCATAGTCGCGCCGGTTTCCCACGGGATTTCACGGGTCCCGTGGTACTCGAGAAATAATATAAAGAGTGCTAACCCCTTTCGCGTACGGAGCTATCATCCTCTTTGGCTCTGCTTTCCAGCAGATTCTACTAGGGAAGTTCGCTGTACTCTCTAAAAACATTTGCGTGTTTAAAATATATTATTCTCACAACCCCCTACAAACATATGGCCGCAAAGCCTTTCATTAAACTCCTTTACCCGAAAGCAAATTTGTATAATTTCAGTTTATAAGGTTTTAGCTGATCCGCTTTCGCTCGCCGCTACTTACGGAATAGAACACGATCCTTTACTGACCGCACATGTGTCGGGTCAGTAAAAAATCGTGCGTTGTTTCTTTATTTTCCTCTGGCTACTAAGATGTTTCAATTCGCCAGCTTACCTTCTACTATCCTATGTATTCAGATAGAGATACCCCCATCTTCCATAGGGGTGGGTTTTCCCATTCGGACATTCCCGGGTCAAAGGTTGCTTGGAACCTATCCGAGACTTTTCGCATCCTGCAACGTCCTTCATCGGCTTTTTGTGTCGAGGCATCCACCGTTTACACTTAATTGTGCGCAACCGCTTAAATGTTTAAGCGACTACATACCCATATATTCGTGCTATTGAATCACGAATACAGGTTTTGTATTAATTAGATGCTCGTTTCCTGATAACCTACCCCAAACGGCTAAGTTTTAGGGGGTTATCTGAATTTTTAAATTGCTATCTTTGACTTACACAGAACAATCATCTTACAGGACTATTCTCTATAAATCAAATTATTTATTACGACAAACAAAAAACCGCTTATCTTAGCGGATTTCCAAATTTTAACAAATTAAAAGTTTTATCTATCTACTAAGATTTTTGCTTAAATTAGTTAAAACTTTCATATTGTTGATAATTATGTGGATTAAGCGTGAATAACTTTCCGAACTCCTTATTTACTGATGTAATTATATATCAAGATGCAATTAAAGTCAAATCTTAAAATTTCACTCAAATCTTGAATAAAATTGCTTACTTTAGCTCTTTTTTTATAATTTTAAGCACCTCATCTGCTTTCATTAAGGTATTATGCCCAACAACATTTGATTCTATATTTTTCGCCCCCTCTAAAATTGAGCTAGCTTTTGGCCAAATGGTTTGATCTCGCTTTGCGCGAATAGAAACAATTCTATCGCTAAACTTTAAATTGCTTTGTAAACTTTTTAAAAATTTTGAATTAGGAATCATTTCCCTAGCAGCACGTGTATGCGGTGCTAAAAAAGCAGCGCGCGTACCACTAAACGGAGAACCAGCAGTTATGATCTTTGTGATATTTTTATCTCCACCTACTCTTTCCAGATAGTATTGAGAAATAAGACCTCCCATGCTATGCGCCACAAGAGAAAGTTTTTTAGATTTAGAAGCCTTAAGTACTTTTTGCACGAATTTAGAAAGCTCATGAGCCAAATCTTCTATGCTTCTGTTATATGTAACTCCGGGATCAAAAACAAACACATTAAATCCTTCATCTTCTACTTCTTCTTTCTAGCCTTTATGAAATGATATACTGATGCCTGATATCCGCCAACAAGAATAACCACATGTCCTGGATCTTTAGCATTGGCAAATCCAAGTTCATGGGTCTTAATCACACCTATGATGTTCATGAAAAAATCTCTGATTGTAAGTTGCAACTCATACCAATAATGCTTCATATAATTTTAGTATAGCATGATGAGTCTATGGACATAAACCCAAATATATTGTACATTTTCACTATGTATTCCGCAGATT
>CAZXOU010000067.1:0-4340 GCA_964642355.1 uncultured Gammaproteobacteria bacterium | reverse complement strand
TCCTAATATTAATATTATGCCTGTTATTATTTCCATTTAGCAACTCTTTTTTCTTTATAATAACATAGATGGTAATACCGTCAACCGGCAAATAAACCGCATAGAATGGAAGTTTTTATCCTAAAGTGAAGAGTCCACCACCAAAAACCAACGGTTTTTTCTTCCTTTTAAAAGAAAAATTATATTTGGTACTATCTGACCTAATAATATTTCTATCTCCTGCTCCACCTTTAATAATACCCAGTCTTTTTCTTGCTTGATAAATGTTCTCTTCTAATATGTCACATCCAAAAAGCATATTTTCTAAAATATGGTCTTCTCTTTTTTTTGGATCTTTTATCTTATTTCTTAGAATAAACATATAAATTCTTTTTATAACATATAACGAAGTACCGTCTCCGCAAGAATTTTCTAGCCAAGTATTAGTTTCATCTGTCCAATCTACATTCATAAGTTTTAAATCACTTATTACTATTCTCCATGGTGTAAACCAACATTGGTATTTCTCTATTTGATCACTACTTAATTGATGACTCATATGCTAATTCATTTCTTACTTTTTTAGATAAATTATATTTTTTTGAGAAATAATCAATAATAGAATCATTGTTTTTAAATTTGATATTTGGATCTACATTTTCTATAAAACTTAATTGATTAAACCCTTTAGGATCACTTGCATCTAATGTTGGAGAAGTTCTAGATCTTTTTAAGAAAAAATTTTCAACAACTTCTGATTTTAAATAATCTCTTCTATTCTTCGCTTGAGTGGTAGTATCAAAAGGCATCCATTTATCTTTTCCTTGAACCAATACACCTTTGGGTATTATATTCATTGTACCTAATCTATGATTTCCGTATTCTTCTCCACTAGGTCTATACCCCATAACCAATTTAAGTTTGTTAAAGTCAGTCATATCATTATTTCCTGCTTTCACATAACCTACATCTCTTTTATAATTAAACCCAATAACTCTGTTTCTTTTTAAAACCGGAATACTATTTTTAAAAGGTTTATCTTTTATATCATCTAAATTTTTTCTGTTGGCTTTTTCTCTACCAGGCTTAGGTCCTCTTACTAATAAAGGATTATAATTTTTATTTCTTACATCAACAAGAAGTTGAGTCAATCCAAAAGTGCCCCCATTAATAATATATCCTAAAGACCTAAAATCAAATTCAAATAAAAACTTTCCATCATACCATATTTTTATCTTGCCATCATATCCTACATTACAAATATAAGACACCGTTCTTACTTTCGCTCCTACAAAGCTATCTAAACTCCACTCTCTCCAATGCTCTAACCCTTTAATAAAAAACTTACTACGAATATCTTTTAGAGTATCACTTAAACTAATTGCCTTTGGTAATAAATGACTTTCTGATTGTTGAACTGGATTTTGTTTATCAACATTTTCTATTATCTCATTATACACTGGGGTCTTTCCACCATCACCCTTTAGATATGGTTCATTGTTCCAACTATGAGTTATACCTTTTGTTTCAAAAGACATTGTTCTAGAATCTCCTACGATTATATTGTTATTATACATTCTATCTGGATCAATTACAAGCCTTGTTGCCAATACTTTATTAGGATCATTATCCATACCAAACAACTGATCTTCTATAATATGTTTTTCTGGTATTCCTTTTTCCAATAATCTTTTCTTTGCTTCGTGAAGTGATGTTCCATAACCAACTGAATTATCACTAAATTTAATATTTTTTGCTTCTTCTTTCGTCATATTCTTTAATTCATCTAATTGTATTTCTATATCTGATGCCACAATTTCTACTGGGGATTTTAAATCACCTGTGGCAATTTTATCTTTATTCGCATAATGTTCTGCTTCTATGCTTTTTAAAAACTTTTCAGACTTTTTTATACTACTCATTTTCATACCTTGCTCTAACTTTGTCTAATGCTTTATTCACAGAATATTTAGATATAACACCTTTATCAAAAGCCTCTTTTAGATATCTAAAAGGTATTTCAGTATCACATATTTTTTCCATTACCATATTAATATCACCGTGGCCAATTACTTTGTTCTCTAAGATACTATCAATATCTACAATATCTCCATTAGAATAAATTACAGCCTTGGCAAGCCTTCTTAGACTTGCTTTAAGATTAGCTCTATACAACCTATCTAAATCTTTTATTGACATTTTTTTATCATCATTTTTTTCATAGATTCTATCTTTTCCTTTAGATGCCTTTATGTTTGATAATGATTTCTTAATTTTTCGTGAATTATGAACATTCTTTAAAAACTTTTCAAGATGTTTAGGACATTTCGCCATTGGGTCAATATGACGGCTACTTTCTAATCCTCTTGAGCCGTGTGGGTCTAACTTATTAATAAGGTTTACAAGGTCAGGAATATCAGCCTTTCTCCATTTCTCCTTTTTTTCAAACCAATAACTTGCTATCTTGAATATTTCTTCTGCTATCTTCTTTGTTGAGCCTGTGACAGATGATATTGCTTCTTCTATGTCAAGAGTGACTGCAAGTGCCGTGTCTGGATTATCAAAATAAACATATATGTCTGTCTTGCCTAACAATCTTCTAATCCATCTACCTAGTCCTTGGTTTGCTCTAATTACACTAGATATATTCAAACTCATCCATCCCCAATTAAGATGCGGATTATTTTTACCTGTCATATCCTTATCATGGGTAATATAAACACAATCACCATTTTCATGATTACAATAATTTAACCATTTATCATAACCATTCTTTTCATGGGCGGAAAATGCCTTTATACCTGTTATCTGTTCTATTTTCTTTGCGACATATTGAGTTTTCTTATTTGAATGCCCGTCTTCAATACATACAATTCCAATTTTTCTCTCAATCTTGGCAAGTCCACTACCTGGACCCCAAAAACATCTTGGATCTGTTCTATATGCTCCATCACCAAATCTAATCTTTATTAATTCATCTATACCCGCTTCGTTTATTAAACAATCATTGTCTTTGTCCCATTTCCATAACTTTGCAAGGGTGATCAAATGTTTATCTTCTAGTCCCATCTTTGAAGCAACTATCTGCTGGGATTCTTCAAAATCATTTATCATTAAATTTCTCCATGGAAAGTCTTGCCAATGTTTATTGCCTTTAATTTGTTCTCTATATAAATCATTCGCTAAAAATAAAATAGAATTATCTTCCGTAAATTGTGAATATTCAAGAACAAATTGTTCTGGTGTACCTGTCATATAAATGTCTAGCCATCTCTTCACATATGATTCAACATTTTTAGCGAATTTACTCCAGGCACTTTGGTTAGTATGGGCTTCATCCTTACCCCAAAGACCAAATTTAAACTTCTTTAAGATTTTTACATATTTCTTACCTTGTTGACCTCTTGCATCTTGAACTCCTATTGCAATGATGTGATTATATTCTGGTAGATTCTTAATTGTATCTATTTCTGAGAACGGTCTTATTCTATCTCCTAAGATATATTGTAATACTGGAACAAGTCTATCTGCTACCCAAATCATAATGTTTTGGAATTGAATCCCATCTCTGGCGTCTCTGCAGACATCTTTTATGGTATCTGGCATAGGCGTCACGAATCCATGAACATTAATACCTGTCAACATTTTTAAAAATTGGCAGGCTCTCATAAAGTCTGCTGTCTTACCTGCTCCCATTGTGACTCCGTATAAAACTTCAACGGCTTTGATGAATCTATATTGATGTTTTTTTGATATCCAATCTAACAATCTTTGTCCTGTCTCAGGTCTTGGCTTCATATCTTTAGCGGTAGGTGTACCAAACAGATATTTTTTTATCTTTTTGATAGCATAGAACATATCACCTTTATGCTTCTCTGGACCTTCGTCAGCAAGAACCGGAAATCCTGCTTCAACTAATTGCTTTCTTAAAATAGAGTTTTCAGTCCATACTAAATCATCTTTGGTTTGTTTTGGAAAATTAAACTTTTCTATCCACTCTGTAATATCAATTAGATATATTTCTTTAGTTTGCCAATTAAATGTTTTTTTATTGCCACCTCTTAATCTTTTTCTACAGATTTCATCGGCTGTAAGGTCCTTACCAATGTCACCTTTCAGTTCTAAAGATGATTCAAAAACAAACTTACCAGGTTCAGTTTTCCAGAAGAATACGAATTTTCTAGGCATGATCCCCATTACTGGCCATTATGCCGTTATTGGCTATTATGCTACCCATTATGCCATTATAGGCCATTATGCCACCTATTATGCCGTTATAGGCCATTATGCCGTTGATTTTTAAATTAAGCAACTCTTTTTTCTGCTTCATGAATTATTTTATGGGCGTTTGCTAATATTGT
>CAZXOU010000066.1:0-4482 GCA_964642355.1 uncultured Gammaproteobacteria bacterium | reverse complement strand
AAAACGTAAGAGACGAGTATGGTATATATGATGAAAGATTTTGGATGTATAAAGAGGATGCTGACATATCATGGAGATTAAATCATGCGGGCTGGAAGACAATTTTAATACCAAGTGCAACAGCATTACACGAGAGAAGCGTTCAAGTAGGTGATAGATCTAATCGTAGCGATATAGTAAAACAAGAAAGTATTAGAAATCATTTGCTCACTCTCAAAAAAAATATATCTTTGCGCGATTGGTGGAGAGTGCCATTTATAATCATTTACGAAATTTTAAAGCTTATCTATATTATATTATTTGAACGACAGAATTTAAAAGCATATGGATCTCTCAATAATCATTCTAAACTACAACACTAAAGATTTTCTATTGCCGTGCATCAAGGGAATCGCAGAACATACTCTGGATTTAGATTATGAGATTCTTGTGGTTGATAACAATTCTATTGATGGGAGTGCAGAATATGTAGAACAAAAATTAATGCCACGTTTTAATAATGTACGTTTAATAAAATCTGGAGCTAATTTAGGATTTGCAGGAGGAAACAATGCTGGTATTAAACAAGCCAAAGGAAAATATTATTTAATAATGAATTCTGATATTGCAATTTGGGATAATGCATTTAAAAAAATGGTTGATTTTATGGAAAATAATCCCAAAGCTGGAATTACAGGTCCTAGATTATTAAGCCCAGATGGATCTTTGCAGTATTTTGTGTACGAGTTTCCAACACCGCAAGTTTTATTTTATCGTAGAACACCTTTATCTCGCTTTAAATTTGCAAAGCGCGCGATTCACAAATATTTAATGACAAATTGGGATCATCTTAGGAATCGTAAAGTAGATTGGGTTCAAGGATCTTGCATGATTGTTCGCAATAGCGCAGTAGAAAAAATCGGCTTAATGGATGAGAGATATTTTATGTTTTTAGAGGATACAGATTGGTGCCGTAGATTTTCTAAGGCAGGTTACGAAGTGTGGTATTTAGCTGATACTGAAATTATACACTATCATGGGAGAGCCTCTAGCGTGGGGAAATTTTATATGGCATTATTCAATAGAATGAGCTGGATACATTTAATAAGCGCAGTTAAGTATTTTAGAAAGTGGGGGCTAAAACATGCTTAAATTCAAAAATCCATTTATAGATAATTGGAAAGATGCATTTATAAAAATTCTTCCAGAGAAAGATCATATATATTGGGCTACAGTTATGGTACTTGCAGTTATGGTAATTTTTTATGGCTACCAAGCAGTGGACGCTTATAGAAATACACGCCAGATTGCAAAGCTTGTTTATCCTTTGCAAGAATCTTTGGTAGCAAGAGATTGGGCAAAAACTAGAGAATTAATGGACAGTGTTAATATAAATATTAACGAGCTTGAGAGATCCATTGATCGAATGTATCCAATTACATTAGTTCCTGGAATATCAGGCGAAGTTAAAGCCACTAAATCATTATTAGCAGCATCAAAGCTAACAGTTGCTTCTGGTATTTCTGTGGTAGATTGGGTGCAAACTATTCCAATACTATCAGAAAAAGAATTTGGATTGTTTAGTGAGCTTACTGTACAGGATAAATCAGTTTTGCTTGAGTCACTGGCTGGTTCAAGTGAACTTTGGGAACGAATAAATAATCAAACAACTTTAGCATTATCATTTTTAGAAGATGCACAAACACAAACCAAGTTACCTATTGTTAATAATCAAATAAATAATCTTGGATCAAAATTATATAAAGGTCAAACATTATTCAGTCAAATACAGCCTTGGATAGCTGTTGCCCCAGAGGTCCTTGGTCATCCTAAAGAAAAAACATATTTACTTTTGTTGCAGAATAATACAGAGCTAAGGCCTACTGGAGGATTTATTGGTACTTATGGAGTGCTGAAGATTAGAAACGGAGAGCTTACTTCTTTTGTAACTGACAATGTATATAATTTGGATGAGCCAGCAAAAGCATATAATACCAAGGTTCCGCCTTTACCTTTGCAAAAATATATTAAACAATCACAATGGTTTTTTAGAGATGTAAATTGGGATCCAGATTTCCCAACTACAGCCCAAAACGCAATTCAATTTTATAAAGATGAGCGAGGCCCAGTGCGTAATTTTGACGGAGTATTCGCATTTACTCCAGAGCTGATAGAGGATCTTCTTGCAGTTGTTGGTCCAGTATATGTGGATGAAAAAGAATTTACAGCAGATAATCTTATATACACTTTGGCATACCATGTAGAATTAGGATTTAAAGAAGAAGGAGTTAATATCTATAATAGAAAGCAGATTATAGATGATGTTGCCCAGCAGTTAAAAGAAAAGCTATTTTCTTTATCACCATCACAAATGAACGATCTAGCGCCATTAGTATTTGATGCGTTAAGCGAGCGGCAAGTAATGTTCTACTTTAGCGACGAGAAAGTCGGGGATATAGTTGCAAGCTTCGGATGGGATGGAAGGATTTTAGGAGCAAAAGGAGATTATCTACATGTGGTAGATGCAAACTTGGGCTCTTTAAAATCTGATCCAGCAATTAACCGATCTATATCATACACTGTAGAGCCAACAGAAGAAGGAGAACTACAGGCAACAGCCTCGGTTACATATGAACATACTGCTGACTTTGATTGGAAAACTACTAGGTACAGAACTTATACTCGTATCTATGTTCCGCAAGGATCAACTTTGGTATCTGCAGATGGCAATGAGGAGGAGCTTGCAATTACAGATGAACATGGTAAAACAGTGTTTGGTACATTTATATCAATTGAGCCTCTGGACACGGAGACTTTGTCATTTACATATATTTTGCCAGAGGAATTAACTCAGCAGATTTTTGCAGACGAGTATCGCTTGCTTATACAAAAGCAAGCAGGTACAAGAGCGCATGATCTTGAGCTTGATATTACGTTACCTTATAAAATTAATGTAATAACACCAAGTGATGTATTTGATAAAGGAGGAAATCAAATTAAAGGTACTTGGGATTTATCACAAGATCGAGAAGTTCTCTTACAACCTAAATAAGGAAATAGGAGACTAGATATGAAAGATACCGTCGACCCTTCAGTATCTCCTGCAACTTCATATATTGAGACGGATTACCGAGAAGCTGATCCGGAGGATGCCATGGAACAACCACATAAGCGAATGACGAGTGTTGAGATCGTTCTGGGTTTGGCCCTTATGGTTCTCATTGCTTCTTTTTTTTCATATATGGTATATGGAATTATATACAAATAATATTACATATGCCTTTCATCCACAAAGACCCTTGCTGTAACGCAGTGAGGGTCTTTTCTTTTGAGTTGACTAACAAGCAACTTCTGGTAAGATGAATTGGCTTATGTCTATATTTGTAAATAAAATCGGAATTGACCTTGGAACCGCCAATACACTGGTTCATCTTCCTGGCAAAGGCATTGTTTTAAATGAGCCATCCGTTGTCGCTGTTTCCTTAAATGATAAGCAAGTACTTGCGGTAGGAGATGATGCAAAAGAAATGCTTGGCAGAACTCCAGATACAATTGTTGCATCACGCCCTTTAAAAGAGGGTGTTATTGCTGATTACAAAACAACAGAAGCAATGCTTAAGTATTTTATCAGCAAGTCTGTAGGAAGCGTTCGATTGTTTAGGCCAGAGGTTATGGTAGCTGTTCCTGCTGGTATCACCTCTACAGAAAGGCGCGCTGTTATAGATGCGACAATCGCAGGTGGCGCAAAAGCAGCTTACATTATCAAAGAGCCTATTGCAGCTGCCATTGGAGCAAACATTCCAATTGGTTCAGCCTCAGGACATATGATAATTGATATGGGTGGTGGAACTAGCGAGATGGCTGTTATTTCTTTGGGTGGGATAGTTGCTAATAATTCAGTTCGTATTGGTGGGAATAGGTTTGATGCTGCAATTTCGGAACACATTCGTAAAAAATATAATTTAGCAATAGGTGAACGCAGTTCAGAGGAAATTAAAATAGGAATAGGTTCTGCTTTGTATTTGCAAAAAAAGATGTCCACGGAAGTCAGAGGAAGAGATATGGTATCTGGTTTACCTCGAACGGTTACAGTAGCTTCTGATGATGTTACAGAAGCAATTCAAGTAGAGTTAGAAGGAATTATTTCATCAGTTAAAACAGTACTTCAAAGTACGCCTCCAGAGCTATCTGCAGATGTTATTGATAAGGGAATTGTGTTATCCGGCGGATCATCCTTGCTTCGCAATATGGATCGTTTGATTGCGCAGGCTACTGGAGTACCGGCGTATACTGCTGATGAAGCACTTTTATGTGTAGCAAAAGGCACAGGAGTTGCCTTGGAAAATCTTGAGTCATATAAGCGTAGTATTTTGGCAACTAGTTAGAATAGTTATCAACAGTCCAGTGTAGACGTTTGTATTTAGTAGATATATAATAATAGTAGATATGAAAAATATTTTAAATTACGAGATTTCAAAAGTACTTGCAAGCTCTTCATCCTCC
>CAZXOU010000065.1:0-4540 GCA_964642355.1 uncultured Gammaproteobacteria bacterium | reverse complement strand
TATAAAAAATGAGTAAGAATCGGCGTAAACAAAAAAGCAATCACAAAAGCAAGCGTAGTTAGAACAAATATTTTAATTACAGGAAATAAAGAAATGTAGTCCATGATATTAAAGGCTTTTTAACAATGCCAATGTAAGTGATGTTAAGAGAATTAATTCCATTAAAATTGTTAGCCAAAGTATAAGTCCACGCCAAAGTCTGTTGTTCTTAAATAGCGCGCGCATTATTATTATGTTTGTTGCTAAAATTATAGTTCCAAGTACTGGAAATAAAAACAAATCATATTTTGGGCCAAATCTATCAAAACCAAAATAAATTGTGTAATGCAATGGAATAAAATTTGGAGAGACTTGAAATCTCCAAACAGAAATAAGCCAGGTTACACAAAGAACCAAAATATTTATACTAATGAAAGTAGTAACTTCTCTAGACTTAGATCCGAAATGCATAAATTTATCATACAATAATTATTGCTATTAGTCTACTTTTTTAATTCTAAAACTTTTTTTTACCTCTTGTATCAAAATACTATTTTCTGTTATAATAGATACATCGAAATTTTAACAAAAATAAATGCTTTCAGATAAAAAAACAAAAGAAATTCTTGAAAAAAATAATCTTCTAGAGTCAGAACAAATAAAACAGTATCAGCTAGAAGCTGAGAAAAAAAACAAGCATCTAGATGAGTATCTTATTTCCTCTGGCTTAATAACCGAAGATATACTTTTTAACAGCGTTGCAACAGCATACAACTTACCGTTTATTAACTTAAAAGATAAAGCAATCCCAAAGGATGTGCTTTTTTTAATTCCAGAACCAATTGCTAGTTCATATCAAATAATTGCATTCGAAAAAACTGAGAAAGCACTTAGCGTGGCAATGACAGATCCTGATGATGTACAAACATTAGAGTTTATAAAACGAAAGGTAAATCTTCCGATTAAAATACATATAACCACTCCAGAGGCAATAAAAGAAGTAGCAAAAGCATATCACAAAAGCTTAGAAACAGAACTTCAATCAATTAATCAAAAAACAGGCTCAAAACTAGAAGCAACGCTTCCAGGAAAAAGCAAAGGTAAAAAAGGATCTGATTTAGAAAATCTGGCCCAAGATGTACCAGTTATTAGAGTTGTTGACACTCTTCTTGAGTATGCAATTTTCGAGGGAGCATCTGATATACATATTGAACCTGCTGATAAGGGCGTAATTATTCGCTTTAGGGTAGATGGAATTTTACGAGAGGTGATGAATCTACCAAAAAAACTTCAAGATGGAATTTTAGCTCGTATAAAAATACTCTCTAACTTAAAATTAGACGAACACAGGCTTCCACAGGATGGAAGATTTAAAATAGAAGCTAAAGAGTATAAAATATCATTTAGGGTATCAATTTTACCAGTGTTTGATGGTGAAAAAGTAGTAATGCGCTTATTGGATGAAGGTAAAAAAATTCTTGATTTAGAGGAGTTAGGACTCAACAATCAAGCGCTTGAGATAGTTAAAAGAAACCTTAAAAAGCCACATGGCATGATTCTTGTTACTGGGCCAACAGGTAGTGGTAAAACCACCACGCTTTATACAATGATGGGTATTTTAAACACGCCAAAGGTAAATATTGCAACTGTGGAAGACCCTATTGAGTACAGAATGCCTCGCATTAACCAAAGCCAAGTTAATCCTAAAATTGAATTTACATTTGCAAAAGGCTTAAGGGCCTTACTTAGACAAGATCCAGACATAATAATGGTTGGAGAAATTAGAGACAAAGAAACAGCCTCAATTGCAATTAATGCGGCTATGACAGGACATCTAGTTCTTTCAACATTACATACAAATGATGCACCAACTACCTTGCCAAGACTCTTAGATATGGGCATAGAGCCGTTCTTAGTTAGTTCTACAGTTAACATGATTCTAGCACAAAGACTTGTTCGAAAACTTTGTCAAAAATGCATTACAAGTTACAACCTAACAAAAGAGGAGGTCCTTCAATTAGAAAAAAATAACGGAATAAATATAACAGAACTATCTAATATGTTTGCTGCTTCTGAAAAGGACGCTAACAAAGACAGAGATCTCTCTAGTATATTATTTTTTAAAGGCAAGGGATGTAATAAATGCGGCAACTCTGGCTATAAAGGTAGATTAGGTATCTACGAAACTCTTGATATGACAGAGGACATAAAACACTTAGTTGCGTCTCGTGCAACTGCAGAAGAAATTCAAAAAAAGGCAAAAGAAAAAGGCATGATATCAATGCTAGAAGATGGATTCTTAAAAGCAAAATCAGGAGTCACAAGCATAGAAGAAATTCTAAGAGTTACTAAGGAATAACTTTTTCATTCCCATAAATGGAATTAACAACTCTAAATAAAAAAAAATCAGTTACTGATGCCACAAGCTCATCAAGTGCTTCTTTTGATAAATTAGAAAAAGAACTTCTTAACCCTGAGGGAATTAATAAAAAATTTGATTTGCTTATTGATAAAATCCGCTCAATACCGGCGGATGAGAAAATTTTCTTTACACAAAATCTTGGGGTAATGCTTAAAAGCGGCTTATCTGCTTCCCGCGCCTTTAGAACTTTAACTCTTCAGGCTAATAATCCAAAATTTGCTAGGACACTTGCCAAAATCACTAGATCAGTAGAAAAAGGTCAACCAATTGCAACATCAATGAAAGAATTTCCAAAGGCATTCTCCCCTGTTTTTGTAAACATGATACAAGCTGGGGAAAAATCCGGACAGCTAGAAAGTGTATTAGAAGAATTAACCAGACAATTAAAAAGAAGTCACGATCTAAAACAAAAAATAAAAGGTGCCTTAATGTACCCTATTGTTATTTTTGTTGCAATGATAGCAATTGGTGCTGGAATGCTAATATTTGTTATACCAAAATTACTAACAATATTTACAGAAATGAATGTAGATCTCCCGCTTCCTACCAGAATATTGATTGCAATAAGCACAACTGTTAATGCCTACATTTACATAGTAGCACCCGCAACTATTATTATTATTGGAGCGCTTATTTACTTTACCAGGAGCGGAAAAGGACAAAAAATATGGCACAAAATGATACTTATGACTCCAATTATAAAAAAAATTGCTGTTAAAATAAATTTAGCGAAAATATCAAGGACCTTAAGCTCATTACTCGCTACAGATATGCCTATTGTAGATAGTTTTAAGCTTACATATGGTGTTATAAAAAATGTAGAATATAAAAATTCCTTATTAGAGATTGCGTCAACAGTAGAAAAGGGCGAAACAATAGCAAGCCAGTTGTTAAAATATGAAAAACTATACCCTCCTGTTGCGCACCAAATGATTCAAGTAGGAGAAGAAACAGGAGAAATATCGAATATATTAAATCAATTAGCAGAATTTTACGAAGATGATGTAAAACAAACAATGGAATCCTTGCCTACCATTATTGAGCCTATACTAATTATTTCACTTGGAGCTGCCGTTGGAGGGATGGCCGTAGCTGTAATACTTCCTATGTTCTCGTTAGCAAATGCCACATAGATATGGCAAAGTACAAAAACAAATTAAAAGCTTTAACACTCATAGAGCTGATGACTGTTATTGCAATAATAGGTATTTTGGCAACTATTAGTGCAGGATTTATTAAATTGTACCAACCTAGTATTCAACTAACTGGAGCCTCCAGAACATTAAAGGCAAATATAGAACATGCAAGGAGCCAGACTGTGGCAGAACAACAAATATATGGAATACATTTTACAACACCAGCTGGAACATATGAGCTTGAAAAATTAGGCAACACACTAGAAACTTATACTCTTCCAGAATCAATAACTTATGTGACAGTTGGTCCTTTTGTGGGTGACCTTATAAATTTTAATAAAGCTGGAGCAGTAAGTGAATCTGGATCCATAGTTTTGCAAAACTCAAAAGGTGATACAAAAACAATCACCATCAATCCATCTGGATATGTTCAATCAAATTAAAAAAAATAACAAAGGCATTAGTTTAATAGAAATAATTATTAGTATTTCTATTCTTTCAATTGGAATACTAGGATTACTCCAAGCATTCCCACGCGGAGTAGCAACTCAAAGAATAATAGAGTTAGAATCTATTGGAAATCATTTAGCACAAGAAAAATTAGAGGAGTTTGCTTCTTTTGCTTACGACGATATTTTGGTTGGAACTCTAGAGAGCCAAATTAGAATGTCTGTGGACCAAGCTGATCCTTTTTATGATTACAAAAGAACAACTGTTGTGGCACTTGTGGATCAAAATTTAGCTCCAAGCGGAAGTGATGTAGGCTTAAAAAAAATAACTATTACACTGACATGGCCAAGACCCTTGAGTACCACCGATGCCTCGCAAACATTAGTAACACTCGTTAGCAAGCGATGATATGAAAAACCAAGGATTTACATTATTTGAAGCATTAATAGCAATTACAGTAGGAGTCACTCTCCTTGGTCTTGTAATGTCAATATATATACTTTCAATAAAATCTCTAAACTCAGGCCAAAACAGAGCTGAACTTACACAAGAT
>CAZXOU010000064.1:0-4583 GCA_964642355.1 uncultured Gammaproteobacteria bacterium | reverse complement strand
TCTTAGATGAAGCAGATAGAATGTTTGATATTGGATTTTTGCCAGACATCAAGCGTATTCTGAAACTTGCACCTACAAAACGCCAAACACTTTTGTTTTCCGCGACTATGCCAACGGCCATTGCACAGATTGCTTCTCAATTCATGAAGATGCCGTTACGCATAGAAGTATCTCCTGCAGGAACATCTGCTAAGAATGTAGAGCAGGAATTATTTATAGTTGATAAGCAAGAAAAAGTTAGATTACTAGAACGAGTCCTTAAAGATAATAAAGGATCTGTGTTGGTTTTTTCTAGAACAAAACATGGAGCAAAAAAGATTAATACTCTTGTGCAGGCAATGGGGCATAGTGCTTCTGAAATTCATTCAAACAAGTCTTTAGCACAGCGCAAAGAGGCCATGTCTGGGTTTAAATCTGGCAAGTACCGCGTATTAGTTGCAACTGATATTGCAGCACGTGGAATTGATGTAACTGGCATAGCGCTTGTTATCAACTATGACATGCCAGAGAACAATGAGGATTATGTTCACCGCATAGGAAGAACTGGCAGAGCAGGCGCTGGAGGTAAAGCAATTTCTTTTGCAATGCCAGATCAACGCGGAAACATTAAGCAAATTGAACGCTTAATCAAAAAAACAATCCCTATTCTAGCTTCACCTAAGCTTGAGCCAGAAAGTGACTCAGTTATGAGAGCTTTATATATGGGAGGCGGAAGTAGCAGTAGGCGTGCTGGGGGGAATCATCGCGGACGTTCAAGTACCGGCGGAGGTGCACGAAGTGCACGCAGAAGCAGAAGCCGCAGACCAGGTTTTAGGCGAGCAAGGGCTTCTAGATAAATAACAGCATAATAAAGGTTACGATTGATTGTAGCCTTTTATTTGCGGACAGGAATCGTTAATCACGGTATTCTTTTTGTATGAAAGAAGTAGAAGCAAAAGCAAAAATAGATAGTTTTGACGGTGTCAAAAAGAAGCTCAATGATCTCGGGTGTGAGTTTTCTGAACCTTTAGTTCAAGATGATAAAATCTATCTGCCAAATGGCGAAGATATAGGCAATCCAAGAAAGGGTTTGGTTGCTATGCGAATAAGGAATTCAAATGGAGCGCACATTTTTAATATGAAAATACAAAGAGAAAATGACTTGGATAATACTGAATACGAATCAGAGGTCAGTAATCCAGATGCAATAGATGCTATGCTAAAGAATTTAGAATATTATGTTGCTTCCCACGTAAATAAAAAACGGATAAAGTGCAAGTACAAGGACATGGAGATATGTTTAGATGAAGTTAAAGATCTTGGTTCATTTATTGAAGCAGAAAAATTAACAGAGGACGAAGACAGCGCCAAAGTGCAAAAAGAATTGTTTGGGTTTTTGATGTCAATAGGAGTCAAAAAAGAAAATCAAGTTACCAAAGGATATGATATTTTGATGTATGAAAAAAATAATTCCACTTTATCAACTAAGTAAAATTTATGAAAGTCGTAAAAAATATGATGGATGGAATGATGCCAGTAATGATGAAAGGCCTGGATAAGGAGGACAAAATGGAGCTCATGGATAAAATGATGCCCCACATGCTTGCGGGCGTAAGCATGGTTGAATTGATGCCGAAAATGATGATTCAAATGCTTCCAGTGCTTGTTCAGGAACTCAAAGACATGGGCATTCAAACAGAAAATATTTTACCCAAACTTATGGGAAAAATAATGCCCATGATGGACATGATGGATACCCAAAAGATGGTAGCCATGCGCGATAAGGCGCTGGAAAAAATGATGCAAGATGAGAAAATGAGAAAATTCATGCCTGAGTGCTTTATTGATATGATGCCTGCCATGGTGCCGGGATTTTTGGAACATTTTTTAAAAGAATTGCCACAGGAAAAAAGAGAAGAATTTACTAAAAAAATGATACACATTTTTTTGAATGGCGTAGGCGAAGAAGGCAGAAAAAAGATTGCGCAGTCATCATTTAATGAAACCCCAAATCAGACTAGCAACGCAATCGCGGGCCTGTCTTAAGTATGGATTGATTATTACTTGTTAATTAATATAGAGTATAGATTTCATCCTAGTTATTTTAGGTATTTTGTATTTTGTGAAATAGTGCTAAATGTTGTATAATAAATGAACGGTTAAATAAAAAATTTATGCCAAACACAGCCAAAAAAATCCTCATAGTAGAAGATGAAGAAGCTTTATTAAATGCCTTGCCTGATAAACTTACTTCAGAGGGCTTTAGCGTTGATAAGGCAGAGAACGGGGAACAAGGGCTTAATCAAATACAAAAAGAAAAGCCAGATTTGATTCTTTTGGATATAATAATGCCTAAAATGGATGGTATGCAAATGCTGGGTATGATGAAGCAAAATCCAGAAACAAAAGATGTGCCAGTGCTTATTTTAAGTAATTTAGATGATAACGAAAAAATGGAGCAAGCAAAATCAAAAGGCATTATTGACTATTTCATTATAGAAAGCTTTCAATTTCGGATTTTTTTGCTTTTGAATTATTTTTTGTTATTGTAGAGCTTAAAAATTCCCTGAATTTTTCATCATCCCATTCTCTTCTGGAGAAACCAACAAGCCTGAATTTTTTTGGAAGCACTCCATCTTTATACAAACTAAAAAGAGCTGGCACAAGTTTGCGTTGTGCTAGGTCTCTAGTTACTCCTAGAATAATAAATATAGTTGGAGTTTGATTTTATGTTTTTGTTTTCTCCATTTAGTTATTGTAACATGAGTAGCAAAGCTTGACAAAACAGATATTTTTGGTATGATATATTGTTGTTTGAATCAAATAATCGCAACTTAAAAACTCAAAGGAGAATGCAATGGAACGTAGAACTTTTTTGCGAGCAGGAGCATTTGGCAGTTTGTTGCTTTGGGCTGGATGCAGTGATCGCATACGCGACATGCTTCTCACCAAAGCAGATGATTTAAGAGGGGCTATAAAAAACGGCTTGCCTCCGCTGGGCGCGGACGTGTTATTAACCGGTGCTCATGATAGTGACATCAGTTCTGCAACTAAGAGCGAGGTGCAGGATAAGCTACGAAGCATTGCTCAGGGTTCTGGTGAAGAGTTTGTGATTGGCGCTCAAAAGACCGACCAAACATGGGAAACCATTTCTTTTAGTGTTGCCCAGGGCGACACCGGAGGTGTGGGATATTCGCATCCTAAGATTCAAATAGGCGGAAGAGATGCAATGCATGTGTCTCTTGATTTCGCAGGCGGAATTCTTGACATCGGCAAAACTGTCGCTCTTCAGTTCCGCAACGAAGCAGGGGTTCTGCTTGGTAAGAATGGAATAGCTGCAGAGGATTCTGACCAAGCCATGAGTTGGTCAATTTTTACTGGAGCTCATGCTGCCAGCAGAGGTGACTTAGACCCAGCCGGCAAGATAGTTGCCATTGTTCAGGAAGATGATGGTGATGGGTTTTCTAGTAACCTCACCCAGATTTTCGGCATTGCTATTGGCGCTTTTGTGGCCTTTAGCGTGTTGAAGTGGATTATCGGTATTGTGGCATTTCTCGCAATGCAGTTTATGTTGTTTTTAGCAGCAGCAGCTGCCATTGGTGCAATTGTGTTTCTGCTAGATAATCTTTTTGGAATCGACCTCACCACAAGCGAGGGTCAGAGCGCGTTTGTTGATTTCTTAAGACAGTTGTTTGATCGCCTACTTGAAGCTGCACAGATAGTATTTGACACTGCAAAGGAATTTCTAGATGAGGTGGATTTTGAGCAATGGCCTCCGCAGATTCCAAAAGGCGCGTTTAACTTGCTGTAAACTGACAATTTCTACTTACCACAATCAAGGAGGCAGGAAATGCCAAACGGAAGGAACCACAGAAGTTACAGTGATTATGTATGGTCCGCATAAGTATGCGAGCCATGACACATCAGACTGCGAACATGGATGTGGATGTTCCATGGGCGGGTCTATGTCTCATGGGCCAGCAGGGATTGATCCCTTTGGTCATTGCCCGAACAATCCAGTGTCTGGTCCAGCCCAACCAAGCGACCACGACTACGAAGATTGCGTTAACGGCAGGATAAAAGATTTGGAACGCGATCTTCGCGAAGCAGAAGAGGCAGTAAATATTGTGGAATGCGCAAGAAAAGGGACAAAGGTTGATTTGGTTGCTCGCTTGTGCGAAGTCGAAAAAATTGTGGATGGATTAATTGAAGCATTCAAGGTTGTGCATCATAACCTCTTAAAACAGGCTGAAGAAATCACCGAAAATCTCGGTGAACAAGAATAAGAATCTGAACACAACTAAGTGTTCGTTACAGTGCTCGCGCTATTTGTTAATAGTGCGGGCATTTTTTTATAGCAAAACTGTGGAAAACTATTTGACTATGTTTTAAATATAAGTATAATAATAGCAATATGAATCTGTAGTATGTATTTACTAACCTCATTAATAAGAATCTTTATTGATTCCGAGGTTTTGTTGAATTAATTTTCATTCATTCAAGCCTCGGATCACCGAGGCTTTTTTAGTTCATTAAAAAGGGGGAATTATGAATAATCATAGTCCTGTAGTTGCAGATGCCAGTCATACCAGTAGCAATGGAAG
>CAZXOU010000063.1:0-4621 GCA_964642355.1 uncultured Gammaproteobacteria bacterium | reverse complement strand
TTTAAGTGACGAAATTGCCAACGAAATATTTTTTTCGCGAGTTAAACGCGAAGCCATAAATATAATTGAATCAAATTGAGGATACTTTGTGTGCAAATTAAGCTTTGCAGACTCTGATTGAATTTTTTTTACATCAACAAATATTGGAAGAACATTTATAATATCTGTATTCAAACCAAAATCAATAAGAGATTTTTTTATTCTCTGGCTAACTACTCTCACAGAATCTGCTTTGGGTAATAACCATTTCGCAATCAAAACTCTTATGTGATTTTTGATTGAGTCTTTAGCAAAATATTTGCTTAATAAATCTGTATGAACTTGCAGCTGCAGTTTTGCTTTTAATTTTTTTGATACAAGCCAGCCCACCAATCCTGTTTCAAAAGGATCTTGCGCAGTAACTATATTAATATTTGAATTTTTAAACTTTTTATATATTTTAAATCCACTATACAAAGCAAATAATCTATTTGCAGAATAAATTGGATTAATGGTTACATTAGAGCCAATAAAAAATTTTTCGGTTTTATCTTTGCTATTTTTGCAAATTACAACAATATGTAAATTATCTACTAAGGACCCATATTCAATCATCCGTTTTTGTGCGGAAGATAAATTTTCTAATATAGTACTATCAGTACTAAACATTAATACATTCATACATCTACTCACTTAAATGGTGCTTGGTCTGTTTTATTTTTCTTACTTCTTTAAATGTAAACTTTTTGTGGAATAAAAAACTTCCTATAGCGAGAGTTCCAAGTACAATTACTTGCGCGAGCATGTACCATAATCCAACTACACTTACTAAAAAAAACATAAGTGTTGTATTGAGGATTAAATGAATAACCGCAACCGTAACAAATAACATAAACTGTTTTTGCATTCTATCGGAACTTGGATCTCGGAAAGTCCAGTACTTTTGCAGACAAAAATTAGTA
This sequence comes from uncultured Gammaproteobacteria bacterium, assembly GCA_964642355.1. GTDB lineage: Bacteria > Patescibacteriota > Patescibacteriia > UBA2169 > UBA2169 > UBA2169. The sequence goes on along the minus strand of CAZXOU010000063.1, from coordinate 3,680 downwards.
AATAACCCAGCTACATTTCCCAGCACCACAGAGATCAAATACCAAACTTTAAAAAAATCAGTTAACGAATAAAGTAGTATAAGTGCAACTAGCGCGGAAATTCCTCCAGAAATAACGTACTTTATTCCAATCTTATACCGCCTAATAATATCTAATATATGAGGCGACTTATTTTCTAAATTAGTATGTAATCTTTTTCTGACGTTTTGGTACATGTTTTTATTTTTTTAATTTTTTATAAACTTGCTCGTATTTTTGTGTAATATTATTCCAGCTATATTTAACTAATGAATCATTTCCTTTTTGATTATTTTCAGAAATATCCATAATTTGTTTTATCTTTTCTGCGACTGCTTTTTCACTATTTTCCTTAATTGGATCAACGATATTATCATTTATTAAATCCTTTATGCCACCTACGTCAGTTCCAAGCACAGGCAAACCAGCAGCTTTTGCCTCTATAAAAGAATTTCCCATACCTTCTGATCTTGAGGGCCTAACAAATATATCACTTGATTGTAAAATCTCTGGAAGTTTTTTATGTGAAATATGGCCTATAAACTTAATCCTTTTATGGAATTCGCGACTTAGTGTGAGTAATTTTTCTTCATCTTCGCCCGTACCAGCTATAACTAATTTTACTGACTCTGGTAAATACCGAACTGCGTTAATTAATATATCTACACCATTTTTATGAACTAAGCGCGATGTAGTAACAACTACGGTATCACTGTCTTTTGCATCCCAAATATTTCGTATGGAAATTCGATGTTCCGCACTTATCTTCTTGCTAAAGTACTCTAAATCTACACCATTTGGAACAATACTAACCTCTCCTTTGTATCCATATTTTCGAGCCCTCTCTTTAAGCCAATTACTAATTGCGGTAATATGATTAGCACGCGTATAAATCTGACGATACCAAGGATACCAAAACCAAGTACGCAACCAAATAAATAAATCACTATCCCCGCTTTGCAAAGTTAAAATATAAGGTACTGACTGAACTTTCTTTTTAAATAATAGCGCAGCTAATCCAGCATATGTAGCCATTATCGCATGAATAAAATCATATGGATTTTTTTTATGCATCTCGCGAGCCAACCTAGACGCTCTCCGCGGATAAAGCCATTTATCTAATCTTCGTCCAGAACCCAATCTATATACATTAACATTTCCAATTCTCTCCTTGTTAGGTAATGATGGATCCAGCTTTGCGGTAAACAAATCAAATTCAGCGTCTTGGATACGATCTGTAAATTCTTTGATTGCAATCTCTGCACCTCCAATAAATGGATGATACGTAATAGAAAATAATGCGACGCGGTTCATATCAGTTAATTAAGACTTATCTTTAGATTCATTAATATATTTTGTATTAAGTTTATCCACTGTTTCTAATAAAGAAACATCGACTTTATTTTTATTACCAACCAACGCTAACGCTAACAAATCCTTTGGAAGGCATTTCCCTCCGTATCCACGATATCCACCATGCAACACATCAAAGTGAGAATCAGTAATTCGTTGGTCAGACACAAATGCTTCTTTTACTTCTGTGTAATCTATGCCCAAAGATTTAGTAAAGTCATAAAGCATATTGCCAAAAGTAACCTTTGTTGCATAAAAAGTATTTACTGCGTATTTTACAAGCTCAGCGGATTTTGACGGAAGTGATTTTTTGTATGGAGCATTAGGAAGTATATTTAAAACTGATTCAGATATATCACGGCTTTTTTCTGTGAATCCAATAATCTGTTTATCTGGTTTTAGAAAATCTTGCTCGTTTGTTTTTTCAGTTAAAAATTCTGGATTAAAAAGTACTTTGAGATGAGAATACTTGTCTTGAAAATAATCTGTAGTTCCAGGAATGCTTGTTGATTTTATAACAACTATTCTCTCTTTTTTATCTTTCGCGATTTCTGCAAATACTTCTTCCAAAATTGACCTGTCAAATTCACCATCTTTGAACGGAGTTGGCACACAAACAAATATTAAATCACACCCAAGAACTGACTCTATTGGATCAACTGCATTAAATTTGTCGTATATTTGCGCTCCGTCAAAAAAAGAAGCCACTGCTTTACCAACAACTCCTCCTCCAAAAATACCTATTGTATAGTCTTGATTTGACATGCTAGTATAAATATAGCGATATATCGATTATAGCACAAATTTGCTAAAAAACAACGCAGTATATGACTAAAATATTACATATTATCACACAGTCAGATTTCGGTGGCGCACAGCGATATATCTTTGATTTGGCCACAAACTTAGATAAAAGTCAATATTCTGTAACAGTTGCAGCTGGTGGCAATGAAGAGCTTTTTACACGCTTAAAAGGCTCAAATTTAGCCGTATTCAAACTTAAAAAGCTAATTAGACCAATATCACCTATTAGCGACATATTGGCATATTTTGAGATTAAAAAGCTTATAAAAGAATTAAAACCAGATGTTGTCCACCTTAATAGTTCAAAAGCTGGTGTATTGGGATCACTTGCTGCAAAAAAACAAAAAGTGCCAAAAATTATTTACACAGCACATGGATTTGTATTCAATGAACCTCTTAATCCAATTATAAAATGGATTTACAAATTAGTAGAATTAAGCAATGCAAAACGAGTTGATCGTATTATAGCTGTTTCGGAATATGACAAACAAACAGGTATCAAAGCAGGGATTGATGAAAATAAAATTACCACAATTCACAATGGTATTGATCCAAATATTCCATTCCTTTCGCGCGAAGAGTCGCGATCAAAACTCAATATTCAATCAAGCAAACCCGTAATTGGATGTATTGCAAATTTTTATTACACAAAGGGATTAGATGTACTTATTCAAGCAATGTCTGGAATAGATGCTCAACTTACTATAATTGGAGATGGCATGTTGCGTACTCGACTTGAACAACAAATAAAAAAACTTAATCTTTCAAACAAAGTATTCCTAGCTGGACCAATACCAAGCGCAAGTATATATCTTAAAGCATTTGATCTGTTTGCACTAGCTTCAAGAAAAGAGGGCCTGTCTTACACAATACTAGAAGCAACGTCTGCGAATATTCCGATTGTTGCTACCAGGGTTGGTGGCACGCCAGAAATTATCCAGGATAATATAAATGGATATCTAGCAGACCCAGAAAATCCAAATGAGCTTGCAAAAAAAATAAGCCTAGCCCTTACTAAGCCACTTAAGACACAGCTAGAAGATAAATTTACTCTCACGCACATGCTTGCTAAAACCACCAGCATCTACCAAGAAACTAACCAGTAGTTTCTTTTAACTCGTCAATTCTTCCTTCCTCAATCAGTTGAATAAAATACTCTGCCTCACGAGCGAAATCAGGATCTAGCTCTGCTGCTTTTTGTGCCGCCTCTACAGCTAAATCAAGTTCATCAACCTGAACATATGCCGCAGCCAATGCTGCATAGAGTGCGGACACAGAAGGCAAATTTGGGATATTAATGATGTGCTTATATATCGCAATAACTCTTTCGTAATCTCCTTTTTCTACAAATGCTTCGGAAAGAGAAAGCAATAGTGTTGGATCTTGCGGACCATGAACAAACTCTACTTCTAACAATGCCTTATTTATCATTAGGTCATATGCTTTTTCAGCGTCCCCCTGTGCCAAGTAAGCCCTTCCAAGGAAATAATATGAAGCCCCAAATT
>CAZXOU010000062.1:0-4665 GCA_964642355.1 uncultured Gammaproteobacteria bacterium | reverse complement strand
CTCAAAAAAAAGTACGAATCACAAACAGATGCTGGAATTATATTCATGGTTAGCGGTGATAAATATCAACTGGTAACTCACGCAGATAACAGCAAGATCGTAAAAGAATTTTTAAAGTCAGATGTAACTGGTGAACTTACAGATCCAGCATTAGAGACGTTAACCATAATCTCTTATCGTGGACCAATAACCAAGCCAGAGCTAGAGCAGATTCGTGGAGTGAATTGCGGGTTAATTTTACGCAACCTTTTGATCCGTGGTTTAATTGAGCGCAATCAAGATAAAAAAATGGACTTAATTCGATATCAGGTAACACATGAATTTATAAAATTCCTAGGTGTTGCATCTATTGCAGATTTGCCAGATTACGAAAAACTTTCTAAGCACGAGACTTTAGATGAAGTATTAAAATCTACACAAGAGGATTCAGAATAATTAGGTATGAATTTATTCTCTATCATATTGTCTATTGTAAGTTTGTCAGTACCCTCAATGTCCTTTGTAGAGAACGCACCTTATCTTTCTAATGATTCTGTGCGAGCAGATAGAGTTGTTCAAGCAACCGAAAATACAATTCCGCCCACTAAATTAGATGTAAATTCGTTAGGCCCGCGTATAAGTGCTGAAAGTGCTATTGTTGTGGATGCTAAGTCTGGTGCAGTTTTGTATGGAAAAAAGGACACAGCTGTGTGGCCAATGGCCAGTATTGTAAAACTTATGACGGCATTGGTGTTTTTAGAAACCGAGCCTGTTTTAGACGCGCGTGTTGAGATGAACGATGAAGATGAACGTAAAGGAGGTGAGGATTACATTCGTCCTGGGGAAACTGCAACTTTGAGGGATGTTTTAACTGCCAGCTTGCTTGGGAGTGCGAATAATGCCACAATACTATTATCAAGAAGTGCAGGAATGACCACAGAAGAGTTTGTAAATAGGATGAACGAGAAGGCTAGTGAGCTTGGAATGAAAAGCACAAAATTTGTTGAACCAAGTGGACTTTCGCCAGAAAATGTAAGTACTGCACATGATATTGTTCGTTTGTTGAGTGCAACAGGCGCGAGTGAATTAATAGCAGATATTACGGGAATTCATCAAGACACTATACGTGTATTTCCTTCTGGATTAAGCAGGCGAGTAATTACAACTAATCATTTGCTTGGAACAATAGTATTTGTTGAATATGGCAAAACAGGATACTTAGACGAATCATTATATAGTCTTGCGGCCTCTGTATCAACCAGACAAGGAAACGAATTATATATTGTGCTGCTTGGTTCGGAGTCAGATGCAGATCGTGTACAAGATGCAAAAAATTTAACAGTTTGGTCTCAAAAAGTTTACCAATGGGATGAATTATGAAAAATCCACTTATCATTGCAAATTGGAAAATGAAGCTCTCTCCGAGTGAGGCTTTGAGTTTAGCAAAAAAAATAAAAAAAGCATCAAGCAAATACAAAAACGCAGAGGTTGTATTGTGTCCAGGTTTTACTGATTTGTCCGAAGTTGGCTCAATTATAGATGATACAGATATATTGCTTGGGGCGCAAGATTGTTTTTGGGAAGAGCAAGGAGCATATACTGGCGAGATTTCTCCGAAATTTTTAAATGACATTGGCGTTAAATCTGTTATTATTGGACATTCCGAGCGTAGGGGAGAAATGGAAGAAAAATCAGGAATGATTCATAAAAAAGCTAGACTTTTATTGTCGCTTGATATGCGGCCTATTATGTGTGTTGGAGAATCATTTGATGAACGCAGAGAAGGCTTAAAAGAAGCAGTGATAATTAGACAAGTACATGATGGACTAAGCGGTATGATGTTAAATAAAATGGATTCTTTGGTTGTTGCATACGAGCCAGTATGGATCATTGGATCAGGGCAAAGTATTGACCCTGATGAAATAGAGCATACGCACCAAGTTATTCGCCAAGCTTTATATGATTTATTTGAGCATAAGGTAGTTGACGAGCAGATAAAAATCATTTATGGTGGCAGCGTTGACCCAGAGAATATAAGTGGATATATTAGCCAACCTACTGTAGATGGAGTGTTGGTTGGGACTGCCTCTTGGGATGCAACAACATTTAGCGCAATCGTAGTAGCAGCATCAAAATCCTAATATGATTACAATAATTCCACTTGCAGTTATTATAATTTCACTTGGAGCGGTAATAGTTATTGCTTCTAGGCATTTAAAAAAGGCTGCGTCTTTAGATGTGTCAGAAATTCCAGAAGAGCGCGATGCAGTTCTTAAGAGTTCTCTTTTAGAGAACCGCTTGCTTCGTAAGCTAGATAATGTGTTTAAAGGAATAAGTGGACTAACAAATCCTGGGCAGAAGTTTGCAAGCGGGTGGTTTGGAAAAGGAATAGAAAGGATGAAGAAGCTAGAGCGTTCATATAGATTTGTTGGAGGGCTCCCAGATTCAAGTAAAAAGTCACAAGGCAAGGTGCGTGAATTGGTTACAGAAGCGCACTCAGCTTTAGATGAAGGGCATTTCGCTCAAGCCGAAACTAAGTATCTAACTGCTATAAAGGTGGATCCAGAGTCAGTTGAAGCATACAAAGGACTAGGAGAAGCATATATTAATATGAAAGAGTGGGATCAAGCACGTGAGACATTTGAATACATGACAAAGCATTGGCCTCAAGAAGATGAAGGATTTGCCTCACTTGCTATTGTAGAAGAGGAAAAAGGAAATTTAGAAGCTGCCAAAGATCATTTTTTGCATGCTTTATCAATTAACAACGAAGTTGTTGAGTATCATATTGATCTTTCAGATCTGTATCTAAGGTTGAGCGATAAAGAAAAAGCTCTTTCTAGTCTTCAAAAAGCACAGGCTCTGGCCCCAAATAATCCAAAGATTCTTGACCAAATATTTACAGTTAGTATTTTACTTAAGAATAAACAATTGGCAGAGGAAGTGCTAATAAAAATTAAAAAAGTTAATCCAGATCATGGCAAGCTTAGCGAGTTTGAGAAAAAGACAAAATCTCTAAAGTAGTAGAGTAGTGGTCCATTATGGATATGCAAAAAGAAAAGCACATATGGTATTTTAACAGTTTATTATGCCAATATAAAATTGAAGGATATCATAATGAAAAATATAGAAGAATACAAATACGAGCCGTCGTAGCTCAGTTGGTAGAGCACATCCATGGTTTATCGTACATAAGCCCACTATTTGGGAAATCATATAGTGAATTCCGAATAACGGTTAAAAGCCCGATACAAGGTTCAGACCGTGGCGTCAGATTGGCGCCCGAACGACTGACAAGGAAGGCTAAGTCTCGATTGGGATATGCCTAATATACAGTCTAGTCCTCTTATAAGTATCAGTTTAAAAAGAGGTGTAAACGAAGGATGAGGTCAGCGGTTCAAGCCCGCTCGACGGCTCCAGTTTTTTAACTATATATAAAATTAGTGAATAGGAGATTAAAAAATTTTTTGGTTAAGGTGTGCGATAGAATCCATAATTAACATTGGATTAACACCCGCATTTTGGAATTCTTCAAATGTGGTTAATCCCGATGTTATGCCGACAAAATGAATTTTTGGCTCATGATCTCGCGCTGTAGCATAATCAGTGAGCGTGTCGCCGACAAATAGAGATTCAGAAGCTGTGACACCATGCTTTCCAAGCGTTTCAAATATTAAATCAAAAACTTTTGGGTCTGGTTTTGTAAATTCGTAATCATCTGCCCCTTGAATGATTAGAAAAAGATTTTTATCAATGCCAGCCAATTTAAGTAAATTGAGCATGGATTTACGATTTCTGTTTGAAACAATTGAAAATGGAATATCACACATTGCAATTTGTAGTAGTGTTTCAATCACTCCTTCAAATGGAGGGTAGCAATAGTTTTTATCCGGAATAGAGCCGTATGAGTGGTGAAACCGTTCAATGCCGTCATCTGGCCACTGCATTTTGTTACTTATATTTTTTACATGCTTGTTCCATTGTGGGCCAGTTATTTCATTTAAAATCTCAAATGAAGGAACTGGTAAACCTGCAAGTTGTGCTGCATCTTGTTGGTGTGATAAAGATGGAATGTATGAATCAATCAACACTCCGTCAAAGTCAAAGATGATTGTTTTGATTTCCAAAATTCACTCCTTTGGCGAGGTGCTTGTGAATGAAATGAACGAAATTGCCTATTTTGTATACTATATATTATTAATTATAGCAAGAAGCTTGAAATTATCAAACCTTGGTGTTCTATGTACTGGTTGGTTTGACATATTATTTAATTGACAATATAATAACATTATGGCTATTATATCAAATAACAATATAGATAAAGTTAAAGAGCTGTACTATAAAAAGCTTCTTAGTGCACGTCAGATTGCAGAACACCTGAATGTTTCTATTGATGCTGTATATTACTGTATGCGCCATAATGGCATGAAGAGGAGGAGTTTTTCGGAAGATAATAAAATACGTTTTGATAGAAAACCTACCTCGTTTAAAATAAAAGACGATTTATCGAAAGACGAAGACCATTTGAAAATTATCGGAACTGTTTTATACTGGGGAGAGGGGCATAAGAGTGCTACGGCTCATATTGTAGATTTTGCAAATAGCGATCCAGATATGGTAAAGATATTTGTGCATTTTCTAAGAATGGTTTGTGGTGTACAAGAGGACAAATTAAGAGTATATTTA
>CAZXOU010000061.1:0-4788 GCA_964642355.1 uncultured Gammaproteobacteria bacterium | reverse complement strand
ATCAAAATAGACTATTATTACAAATTATTGCCGGACAAATCTCGTTTGTGTTGGAAGAAGCGCGTCTTCGCAAAGAAAAAACAGAGCAAGAAGAGCTTAAGAGAGAATATGTTGCAATATAGTTGATTTTTTGCCATATTATGATAGTCTCTGTAGATGCATGCACCCTTAGCTCAGCGGATTAGAGCGACTGGCTTCGGACCAGTAGGTCGGGGGTTCGAATCCCTCAGGGTGCACCAGCGCCGTTAGCTCAGCTGGTAGAGCAGCTCCCTCTTAAGGAGACGGTCGGGGGTTCGATCCCCTCACGGCGCACCAAAAAACCATCTGGCGTATGCTTGATGGCTTTTTAATTAACTAAGATTGAGGGGGCTGTTGCTCTGGCTCTTTCGGTGGTTCTGGTACGCTTGATTCTGACTCAGGCTCTGCGCCATCTTTTAATGCATCTTTTAAAGTTTTTCCTGCTTTAAATTTTGGAACTGTGACAGTAGGAATTTTTATCCGTTCTGTTGGCTTTTGAGGGTTCACGCCCATTCTAGACTCTCGCTTTCGGGACAAAAAAGAACCAAATCCAGTTAGCACTGCTTCTTTCCCCTCTCTCATTGCATCTATAACAACTGCTTCAAACGCGTCCATTACATCTTCTGTTTCTTTACGAGAAACATTTGATCTAGAAGCAATTTTTTCTATAAGTTGTTCCTTATTGATTTTATTTGGATTGGACATATAATTTTTTTATCCGATATTATTGTATACCAAAAACTATAATTCTACAACTTCGTCTAACCTTGTAATTGATTCAGCCTTACCCGTCTTAGAATCAATCTCAACAATCACGGAGTTTACCTGCGCAGGGCCATCTTCTTGCACTTCGTGCTTACGAGGCATTTGATCTAAAAAAGTCTTCATTCGTACTTCTCTATCATCACCTATAATACCATTGTGTCCGCCACACATTCCTAAATCAGTTACATATGCAGTTCCTTCCAACAACAACCTTTGGTCAGCAGTTGGAACATGTGTATGTGTGCCCACAACAAGGCTTACTCTTCCATCTGCATGCCAGCCTATTGCTTGTTTTTCGCTTGTGACTTCCGCATGCATATCTACAATGATAATTTTAGCTTCTGATTCTATTTTTTTTAATATCTCATCTAATTTATAGAAAGGTGAATCATGCTGCTCATGCATAAAAGTCTGACCAATAAGATTGATGATTGCAACCTTAGTAGTCCCAACTTCAATTATTTTGCAACCAACACCAGGTACGTTTCCAGTCCAATTTGCAGGACGTATAATAGGAGTATTTTTATCCTGGAATAATGTAAGTCCATCATCTTTGCGAGCCCAATGATTTCCACTTGTAAAAAAATCCACTCCTGCTTTTTGCACTTCTTCGAATCCAGAAACCGTAAAACCACTACCATGAGCCATATTTTCTCCATTAGCAATAACTAAATCTGGTTTATGTTCTTTTTTCCAATCTGGCAAAACTTTTGCAATTGCTCTTCTGCCTGGTTTTCCGTCTATGTCTCCAAAAAATATAATCTTCATATTTGTGCAGTATAGCAAATGTGGTACAAGTTTTCAATTGGTGATAGACTCTTATAATGGCTAAATTCCTAATTAAATTATTTCCACCGATTATTCTGATTGTTATCAGCTTTACTTTGTATTTTTCTACATTCAGTCATTCAATTTATTTAGAAGATAGCGCAGAATTTGTAACAGCTTCACACACCCTCTCTGTTGCGCATCCATCTGGATACCCAACTTATTTAATAACAACAAAATTATTTTCCTTGATCCCATTCTTTCCAACAATTGTAGAAAGAATAAATTTTGTGTCTAGCATTTGGACCATTGTAGCTTTGATTCTTCTGTATTATGTTGCTTTAAAATTATTTAAAAGTAGATTAATCGCATTTTCGCTTGTCATATTATTTGCGACCAGCCCGATGGTTTGGATGCAGGCAACTTATGCAGAAGTGTATTCCTTAAATACATTCTTTTTAATTCTGTTGATTTGGTCTGCAATATACTATTTTGAAAAAAAGAACAATAACAGGCTTTACTTGTTTTTCTTTTTATATGGCTTAAGTCTTACTAATCATTTTCTTCCACTTGTGCTTGCTCCTTTAATTGGAATTTGGTTCTTAAAAAACCACCCTATTAAAAATAATATTATAATATATAGGAACTCATTTATGTTCTGGTTAATTGGACTGTTACCATATCTATACATACCAATACGTAGTGCCATGGATCCTGCCTTTGCATGGTTTAATGGAAATACTAGCAAGATACTAAAATACAACATTGCTTATGGGTACAATATTTCCGGGCACACAGCCTCTTACATGGCTGATGTATGGCACCAAATGATGATTAGCTTTGGCTGGATAGGTATATTAGCCTTTGCAATTGGAATTGGTACTTTAATGTACTTCAAAAGCAAAATGCGACATCTTGTATTTGCATCTCTTGTACTGCTTTCCGCAGGATTAATTATAGCTATAACAAATGGACGTCCTTATGACTTGTTCGCAAGCCAATTCTATCAAAATCTATATGTTCCTTTTTTACTATTCAGCTTAATTCCAATTGGATACTTGTTAAAAAAACTAGAGCAAAGCAAATACAAAATTATTATTTTTTATACATCCTTGCTCGCAATACTTATTTGGCCGGCAACACAAATTGGCGACAGATTTATAAATAATGATAGGTCAGAATATGTATTATTGGAAAATTATACAAATAAACTATTAAATGCCACGTCACCCGACGCAATACTATATGTTCATCACGATCATATTATGAATGACCCCTTGGTATTTGGATTAGCATACCAGCGTTTTGTAAATAATAAGCGAAAAGATCTTGCAATATATTCTTTAACACCAGTATTCCCCCCTCCAAATGATTTTCCTATAGGAACGGACAGAAAACAAAAGTATGATCCTGTGCTTAAAAAATATTTAGATGAAAACCACGACCCTTCAAGTGTCAGAACAACATTCCCACGTCCCGATGATTGGCAGATTTCTGTGTCACCCACAAATTATGCTGCTGATAACCTTTATCACATTGCGTCTAATGATAATCTTTACCACCAATCTCTTTTGGCTAAATATTATTATGATTTGGCAATGCAATCTTATGAAAAAGGAAAACTAGTAAGCGGACAAAGGTTTCTGGTACGTGCAATTGAGCATGATCCAAACCAATTTAGTGATTACTATAACGAAACTCTCGCAATCAGGAATCTATACTTTGGTGATTGACGAAAAGGCCCTATTCTACTAGAATAGTTTTGTTGGCTCACCGCGTGGGCTAACGCCCACGCGGGTATCGTATAATGGTTATTATGTCAGGTTTCCAACCTGAAAATGGGGGTTCGATTCCCCCTACCCGCTCCACGTTTTAAGCCCCATTTTGTGGGGCTTTTTTGGTTGACCCCTAAAGGGAATAGAACTAAAAAAAACTCCCCGCCACACAGTAACGGGGAGCTGTAAAAAATTTATCTGCCGAAATTCAAGAAGGCTTCGGAAGAGTAAAATTGAGTGAAAAGATATTGGTGGAGCGGTCGTACCTTGCCTCGACCGTGCCTTTGAGCTTCTCTACTACAAATTTCAAATAGTTGGAATGCCATGTTTCACTTGGCATGAAGAACCACTCGGAGATATCTTGTCCCTCTGCATGAATTCTCCTTATCTCGTCAGATATCCATGCTCTTTCGCCAAGTATTGAGGGTACCATTACAACCAGGTTGCCATTCTCTTGTCCGATGGTTATCACCCTAGGCCCTTGTGCCCAGTCATGAACAAACATATGAGGGTATAGAGCGCCCATAACAGCCTTGTGTAATAGAAGCTGGTCTGATACCCAGCATAATTCGCTGGGGGTTACTTCTATAGCGATATTCTGCTGTAAAAAAGTTTCCAGACCTCCTGTATTGGTAGACCAAAGAGGTACTTCCTCTTTTCCAAGGAGTTGAAGCAAGGGTGCTACGTGATTCCTGTCTTCCAGGAACTCCTGAACAAACTGGCCAAGTACTGAACTCAAAAAACTCTGAAGTTGAATTTCGCCGAAGCGTAATTCAGCATATCCTACAAGAAGCTTGAGCGCTTCCAAGACCTCTTTCATTTGAGCATTTGCGTGACCTAATCTGCTCCGTTCTTCTTCAGGAAGCGCATCGCATTTCCGAGCCATGCCGATTGCATCGAAAATCTGCATAATTCCATGGCACATCATGTGGCGTAACCTTCCGTGATTCAAAGATTCTTCGGATTCCATTGCATATCCTTTCTTTGTTTATATGGATTATTATAGAACTAAACGGCTTTATTTTCAGAAATTCCAATATATCAAATTATCTTCTATCTGTCAACTAAAACTGGATACAACAACTTAGCACCAAAAGAAGATTTCAAATTACTTATTATTTTAGTTCTAACGTCCTCAACGCACCCGCTCCAACTAAAATACCGCCAACATTAGCGGTATTTTAGTTGCTTATAAATCAAACCACATTAAATTTTGTAAAAAACAAATTTTTACGCTATAGTAAAAATAATTAATTTAATAGAAATAGGGCTATGATAATATTCAACTCAAATGATGGCGCGTTGATCAGAGTAAAAAAAAAGTCGAAAAAAAATTAAGTCGTATCTTGATTTTTTTTCTCATAGCGACTTTTTTTTCATCATCACTCGACACAGCATTTGGAGCTCCTACTACAACGGAAAAAAACGCAGCTAGCCCTTATAACGGACAAATCCTTACCGA
>CAZXOU010000060.1:0-5037 GCA_964642355.1 uncultured Gammaproteobacteria bacterium | reverse complement strand
TATTACAGTGCCTCCGTCTGCATCATTTAGGTTAGAAGGAAAAAATAATACAATCTGCAATCTTTCTGGCGCGCAGGGTATTACAGCTTATGATGTTGTAAAGGCTTCGGCTTTAGAGTGCGGATACACTTATGCGGTGCATCAATATGATTTGGGGCCTTATCTTACCGCTATTAATTCAGAAGTAGCTAACGATATTGATGCATGGATATTTGTGGTAAATGACGAGCATCTGCAAGTAGGGGCAGCCCAGTTTATTATGACAAATGAAGATGATTTTGTTTTATATTATGGGTCATTTACTTCTAGATTATTGCGAATTACACATAATGAAACTTCTGTGGACGTTGGAGGCACAACAACAGCTCTTGTAGAAAGATATGATTCTGGCTCTTGGTCTCTGTTGCAAGGCGCCACACTTACTAGAGGCACAGAGACATATATAACCGACGCAAACGGACAAGTAAATTTGTCATGGAGCACAGAAGGAGCTTTCTATCTTACCGCAACTGCTGACGCAAGCGTGCGCAGTGAAAAGGTTCTTGTTGTGGTAGGAGATGCAGGAGAGCAGGCAAGCTTGCCTCTAAGCGTTACTATTGGTGGTGATGATGATGGTGGAGGCGACGTAAATAATCCACCTCCAGAAAGCGTTACATTCGGCGTAAGTGGAGATTTAGGCTTTGGTACACTAAATCCCGGGCAACCATCAACTAAAACTGCAACTTTATCCAATAACAGCACGTCTGCAATAATGAGTACTGCAACAGTAAGCGGATCACAGTTGTTTATCAATAATTTAACCTTAGACAGTGTTGTTCCAGCTCAATGGCAAAAGAACATAACTGCTAATGCGAACGCAGCAGTGGATGTTACTTTAACTGTACCTAGCGCATATACTGGCACAGGAACAGAAGCTGGAACACTAATCTTTTGGGCGCATGCACAATAGTATGAAATATTTGATTATAATATTATTATTATTCTTGATTCCAGTATTGGCGCATGCTGGCAGTTCTAGTGTAAGTAAATCAAGTTTTAAGGTACAAGGAACTCCAAATTCTGTGTCCACAGAACGAATTAGTGTTACCAATAATGATATCTCTGAACAAAAATATGAGCTTACATCAGAATACTCTGGAGATATAAGTATTAGCCCCGAAGAGTTTAAGCTTAATCCAGGCAAATCCCAAGATGTTGTTTTGCGTTTTAGGCAGCCAAATGAATCTGGTAAAACACAATTATCTTTATTATCATTTGACCTGCCTCACCGGCAGGCAGGTTCCAACCAAACATCGCTACTTAAAGTAGGTAATGGCATAAAACTTCCTGTTGAGTTCATAACTTCGCAAGTAGCAGGGGCCAGCACATCAAATACTTCATTATTAAGCGCGCCAACATTCTCTAGCTGGAATATTGTTATTTACTTTGTTGATGCTATACTAATTGTCATTGCGAGTTTACTTATCACACGACGTAAATTTGCATATTCTAGAGCAGGGAATTATAAGATAAATTTTGTATGAAACAGTTTAAGTTTCTCATATTAGGAATATTATTTGTTGTAGCAGGCTTTTTACTTGGCTTGGGAGTGAACCCGCGCGGAGATGTAGTTTCATATAGCAATAATGAAGCACAACAACAAGAACGTGGCACAAGCATGATGATTGATACAGGCGAAGATCTTTTAGGGTTTAACGATTTGAGTATCGATGAAGCAGAGACTGTTTGGACATTACTTAGTCGATTAAGCCAAGAAAGCGAGAAGCTTAGCGTCAGCTCAACTGATTATGGCGAGCTTGGTGTTTTAATAGAAAGCATAAATAAATATGAGAATGGAGCAGATAAAAACTATTGGCAATATTGGGTAAATAATAAATATGCAGATATAGCGGCAAATAATTATATATTACAATCAGGAGATGTGATTTTGTGGAAGTTTACATCATCTAAATACGAACAATATGAATAAAAAACAAATAATTATCCTTGTAATCATTTTCGCAGTTGCAACAGTTATAATGCGATTAGTTCCGCATCCTTGGAATTTTACTCCAATGGGCGCCTTAGTATTATTTAGCGGATTTATGTTGCCAAAAAAATGGATATGGCTTCCTCTTGTAGCTTTGGTAATAAGCGATATTATTATAGGTTCATATACGTTTGGAGTAATGGCAACTGTGTATTCTTCTTACGCGTTAATGCTTGGAATCTCTTATGCGGCTCGTCATCATTATTCGTTTGGAACAGCTATTGGTTCTAGTGTTGCTTCAGCAGTGATATTCTTCATCTTAACTAATGCAGCAGTTTGGGCGTTTAGCGGAATATATTCTCCAGACGCATCTGGGCTTATGGCGTCATATTCAGCAGCAATTCCATTTTTCCGAAATTCTTTTGCAGGATATTTAGTCTATTCAGCTTTATTTTTTGGAGTGTATGAATTTGCTTTAGCGCATGAAAAAAAATTAACCTATTCACGAGTTCAATTATAGAATATAATTGGTTGATAGTTGGTTTTTATATTTTACAGTAACTTGTTTGTTAATTCTGAATAAATTTGCTATAATATAAAAAATAAAAAGAATAAAAATATGATAATAAATAGAAAAAATAACCATTAAATCTTCGGAGTGATGGTTTTTTGTTTTTTATGGATACCGAAGATGAATATTGTTTAGATACAATTAATTACGAAAAGAAGCGTGTAATATTTTTAGAAGAGATACGTCAAATAAAAGCAAAGAAGCGCCCAGAACTAAGAGGGAAAGAAGGGGACAAGTTTATAAACGGACGAGTTAAGGAAGCAATTCAAAATCCTCACTTTGTATACGAGGATTATAGCCATCCAAACGATCGCCAAGTACATTATATTCTGGAGTTTTCTATTAATGATACAAGCCGCTATACAAAAGTTGTTGTATCAAAAAATGAAAATCCACTACATGTAATTACAGCGTATCGACCAGACTATATTAAAGAAAAAGGTAAAACTAAATTATTATATGGAGAAGACAGATAATATAAAAGTTACAAATGAGGAGCTAGTAAATCTTGTTAAAGATATATCTAGAGTTGCCAAAGAAAATGATTGGGTTTTTAGTTTTCATAAAGATGAAGATGCTTTGTTTTATTCTCCAGAAATTATTCCTGATGACACCGAATTATTTAAAGTAACAGATGAATTTGCCGTGTATCTAGATAAGCAAAAGCAGTTGCAAGGAGTTATGAGTGAATACTTTGGACATAATTTTGTAAAGCATCACGAAGATATAGAGAAACTTGTTGATAAGGTTTTTGACGACAAAGACGAAATAGATGAGGTAGATCCGCAAAAAGATAAAAATGATGAAGTTGTGGTTTTTAAAGGTTTGTTTGAAAAGACACTTATTGCAGAGGCATGTGGCGCTGATTTGCATGTGAATTAGCGTTGGTTGTATTATTGTTGCCAACAATCACTAAAAAACTGCCATTCAAGTTTAATGACAGTTTTTTGTTTTGGTAATCCATTAATTTAACTGGATACTGCCGCGTATGATGCGTTAGAGAAAGTAGAAAAGCGAGACGGTACTTTATACTTTTCTTCAACTTCGTATTCTAGCTTAATAAGTTTTTTTTCAAAGTCAGGGTTAATTGAATTTGTAATGACCATGATTTCGAAAGCATCGTCATTTTTTTTGACCAACAAAAATTTTTTCTACTGCTTCGTCTTTTTCAAGTCGTTGGTTAACAAAATCAACTATGTCGTTTTTAACAGAGTTGGGCATTTCGCTTATTTTTTTATTTGACATACATTTTGTTTTAATTGTACCTGTTTTCGGTTTAGGGATATCCCGTAGCCGAACGGGGCTTGCGCCCACAAGCACATCTATATAGTATACATTATACAGAGAAAGGTCAACTTTAGTAATAGATTAAACGTGCAGAGTTTTAAAGCACAATTGATTGGTACAATTTATAAGCGAGTGTATAAGCCCGTTTTGTTTCGGCGTGATCCAGAGGAAGTGCATGATAGGATGTTGCAATTTGGCAATGAACTAGGCAATCATACTATATTCCGAGCACTGGTTCGGGGATTTTTGCATTATTCTCATCCATCCCTTGCGCAAACTATTCATGGAATTAACTTTAATAATCCAGTAGGTCTCTCCGCTGGATTTGATAAAGACGCGCATTTAACACGGATTATTCCTTCGGTTGGATTTGGATTTATGGAAATCGGCACAATTACATGTAATCCATACGAAGGAAACACTGGAAAGCGACTTGTTCGTTTGCCAAACTCGCGTGCTATTATAGTGAACTATGGGCTAAAGAATCTTGGAAGCAGAAAAATATCCACAAAGCTTGCATCAGAGCTTAAGCCAATCATCCCAACTGTCATCTCAATTGGTAAAACTAATTGCAGAGAAACTGTTGATGTAAAAAAAGGAATTATGGATTATTTTATGTGCTTAAAGAGGTTTGCAGATGTTGGGGTGGGGGACATCTATGATATCAACATAAGTTGTCCAAATGTATATGGAGGAGAGCCCTTTACAACTCCAGAAAAATTAAACAGCTTATTATCGCGAATAGATGAGCTCAACATAACAAAGCCAATATTTCTTAAATTACCTTGTGATAAAAATTGGGAAGATTTCAAATTATTGCTAGATGTCGCAGTTAACCACAATGTACAAGGTGTCATCATCAGTAATTTAAGCAAAGATAGAACAAGTTCAAACATCAAAGATAAAATTGCTCCAGACCAAAAAGGCGGAATAAGTGGCAAGCCTGTTAGTGATAAATCAAATGAGTTAATTTCTAAAACCTATCAATCATATGGCGACAAGTTCATAATCGTAGGAGTTGGAGGGATATTCTCAGCAGAGGATGCGTACGAAAAAATAAGGCGCGGCGCGTCTTTAGTGCAATTAATTACAGGAATGATATATGAAGGCCCTCAACTAATTGGCGAGATTAACAAAGGATTGGTTCATCTGCTTCACAAAGATGGATTCGATAACATCAGTCAAGCAGTTGGCGCAGATCATCTTTAAT
>CAZXOU010000059.1:0-5108 GCA_964642355.1 uncultured Gammaproteobacteria bacterium | reverse complement strand
AAGGTTCTGTTTTAGATATTTCTAAAAACGGAATTGTAGTTAATATTAGCGGAAAGCTTACAGGACTTGTTAGAGGGAAAGAGTTAGATGACGAATCTGGCCAATACTCAAAACTTTCTTTGGGAGACGATGTTGAAGCTACTGTTCTTGAAATGGAGAATGAACAAGGAATGTTAGAACTTTCTTTTAGGCAAGCTGGACACCGTAAGGCATGGGATTTATTAAGTGGCTTACAAGATAGCGGAGAAGTGGTTGATGCGAAAGTAATTGACGCAAACAAAGGTGGGCTTATGGTGAAAGTTGGAAATGTAGAAGGATTTTTACCTGTTTCACAATTAACTGTAGAGCATTATCCTCGCGTAGAAGGTGGAGATAAGAATCGTATACTTGATAGATTAAAAGCATATGCTAATCAGATTTTTAGAGTTAAAGTAATTACAGTTCGCGAAAAAGAAGAAAAACTTATTGTTTCAGAAAAAGCAGCATGGGAAAAAGAACAAAGCGCATTGCTTTCTCAGTACGAAGTTGGCAGTGAGGTAGAGGGTGTTGCAACTGGAGTTGTTGATTTTGGAGTTTTTGTAGAATTTGGAGATGGCTTAGAAGGATTAGTTCATATTTCAGAACTTGCATGGCAACGAATTAATGATCCAACTGATGTTGTAAAAGTTGGCGATAAGATTCGCGCTAAAATTATTTCTATAGACGATGGAAGGGTTTCACTCTCAGTTAAAAAATTAGTTGATGACCCTTGGAAAAAGGCTAGTGAAAAATACAATGTGGGAGACGAGGTAGAAGGAACAGTGCTGAAATTAAATCCTTATGGCGCTTTTATTGAGCTAGATAAAGATATTCATGGCCTTGCTCATGTGTCAGAATTAAACAAGATGGGAATAACCGACCCAAGCAAAGTTTTAACCATAGGTGAAAAGCAGAAATTTAAGATTCTTTCTTTAGAGGCTGCGGCTCATCGTTTAGGATTAGGGTTGGTGCAATAATATGCGTGGAATTATAAAAAATTTCTTAATTTTTTTACTGGTATTTGTAATAATTGCCGGTCTTTTAAGCGCGTTTAATAGTCCATTTAAGTCTGCAGAAGAGGTTGGCTTTGGAAATATGGTTGCAGGTATAAGAGATGGAGAAGTTGAAAAAATTGAAGTAGAAGGAAATACATTACATATTACATATACAGATGGGGCTACTAAAATTTCCAAAAAAGAAGCAGGAGAATCACTTGCTGGTTTATTGAATATTTACGGAATCACTGACGAACAAATAGCAGGAGTTTCTATAGAAGGAAAAGAACCAGGTGGTGCAGCCTTGTGGGTTGCTGCCATTGCTCCGTTTTTAATTCCTTTACTTTTTATTGTGTTCTTTATTTGGTTTATGATGCGACAGGTTCAAGGCGCAAACAACAAGGCTATGATGTTTGGGCAAAGCACTGCCAAAGAACAAAAACCAGATAAAGAAGATTCTGGTAAAAAAACTAAATTCGCAGATGTTGCAGGCAGTCGAGAAGCAAAGCAGGAGCTATCCGAAGTTGTAGAGTTTTTACGACAGCCTCAAAAGTTTGCAAAACTAGGTGCAAGAATTCCTAAGGGGGTTTTACTTGTTGGTCCACCTGGAACTGGTAAAACTTTGCTTGCTAAAGCTGTCTCTGGAGAAGCTGGAGTGCCATTTTTCCATATGTCTGGTTCAGAGTTTGTGGAAATGTTTGTTGGTGTTGGAGCATCACGAGTTCGAGATTTATTTGGAAAGGCTAAAAAAAGTTCTCCCGCAATTGTATTTATAGATGAACTTGATGCAGTAGGCAGACAGCGTGGAACTGGATTAGGTGGCTCACACGATGAACGCGAGCAAACACTAAACCAAATTTTAGTTGAAATGGATGGATTTGAGGGCGGTGTAAATGTAATTGTAATTGCGGCAACTAACAGGCCAGATGTATTAGACCCAGCACTTTTACGCCCTGGTAGATTTGATAGAAGGGTGACTATTGATTTACCTGATATAAAAGAGCGAGAAGATATATTAGCATTGCATGCAAAAAACAAACCTTTGGGCTCTGATGTTAATCTTAAGAAAATAGCTCAAAGAACTCCTGGATTTAGTGGGGCTGATTTATATAATCTTCTTAACGAGGCTGCTATTCTTGCAGCGCGTAAAAATAAGACTAATATAGAGCAGGACGCTATTGTTGTAAGTATAGAAAAAGTTATGCTAGGACCAGAGCGCAAATCTTTTGTTTTAAACGAAAAAGAGAAAAAAATTACAGCATATCACGAGGCAGGACACGCGGTTGTTGCGCACATGCTTTCGCACGCTGATCCAGTTCATAAAATATCAATTATTTCTCGAGGACGCGCAGGCGGTTACACTTTAAAGCTACCTATAGAAGAAAAACGTTTCCATACTCGCGCAGAATTTATTGCTGATTTATCTGTATTGCTTGCTGGGCATGCAATTGAACAGCATGTGTTTAGTGATGTAACAACAGGTGCCTCTAGTGATCTTAAGAAAGCCACACAGCTTGCAAGGGATATGGCAACCATATATGGTATGAGTGAAAAACTTGGAACCAGAACTTTTGGCGATAAAGATGAGATGGTGTTTCTTGGAAAAGAATTTGGCGAACAGCGTGATTACGGAGAAAAATACGCGCAAATTATAGATGAAGAAATTTCTCGCTTTTTAGATGAGGCTTATGGAGTGGCTCAAAATCTTATTACAGAGAATATGAAAAAAATAGAGATTACTGTGGATGTTTTGCTTAAAAAAGAAAACATAGAAAAAGATGAGTTTGAGAAGTTAATGCAATAACTATACCTTTTTTTTGGATTCTGGTATAATAAAAACAAAAGAAAATAAAAACTATGGACTCACCGTCTTTGTATCGCGATACATTAAAAAAAGGTTGGCAAATTTCTAAAAACAATGCTCTTTTGTGGGTATTGGGTTTTTTTGCCGCTCTATTAGGAAATGGAGGAGAGTTTGAGTTTATTGTTACTCAATTTAATAAGTTTTCGGACGGAACAGTTCAATTTGGAGACAGTGTAATAACCATGCTTGGCACTGGTGGAAGTAGCGTGTTAACACTCATGGTTGGTTTATTAGGAGGGTCACAAGACAATTATATATTATTTGGTCTTTTTTCTGTAGTTTTAATTGCGATAATATTTATAGTTATCTCTAGCCAGGGTGCATTGATCCGTGCAATCGCTTCTGCGGGTGCGGGAACAAGGATAAATTTAAAAGATCACTTTAGTGCGGGCAGTAATTCATTTTTTTCATTACTTTCTATTATATTAGGTACTCGTATTTTGGCATTCTTTGTTCTGGCTGTTGTTGGTGTTCCTGTAGTAGCTATATTGTTCTATTTTTTTGAACCTGTTAAATCATTATTTTTAGTTTTGTTTGCGCTTGGAATTCCTCTTATGATTATTGCTTCTTTGATATCTAAATATGCTATTGCATATCATATGTTAGAAGGTAAAAAATGGAAGAAGTCTATTGCAGATTCCTTGCAACTATTTTATGACCATTGGCTTGTATCAGTTGAACTTGCTGTAATATTGTTCTTTATAAATATTGTTGCTGGAGCATTAATTATTATATTAATTCTTGTATTTGCTGTCCCTTTTATACTTTTATCGTATTTTATTGAGGCAAGTATAACATCTCCAGTATTTTTGTTCGTAGGACAAGCATTATCCTTTTTATTACTTGTTGCCTTAGGAAGCGTTTTAGCTACATTTCAGTATTCGTGTTGGACTGAGTTGTTTCTAAAGATTAGAAAAGGTAAGCATTTAAGTAAAATAATGAGAACTGTGGTGCATTTGCACGGTAAATATAGGTAAATTAATTATGGGGATATACTGTGGAACGCATGTGCGTTCTTTTTTTTATGATTGTGTCGTATTATTAAAGCATGAAGCTTTCGTGTACCCAAGAAAATCTTTCGCACGCTCTGGCTCTTGTAGCGCCAATTGCAACAAAGGGGGGTACGTTGCCTATATTGCAGAATATTCTTTTAGAAGCAAAAGAAGGCGTGCTTAATATTTCTGCTACTAATTTAGAAATTGGAATGACTGCCATTGTTCGCGGTAAGATAGAGAACGAAGGAACCTTTACTGTAAATGGAAGGTTGTTTTTTGAATATATAAACTTGGTTTCAAATGACACTATAAATCTTGAGCTTGTTGGCGATCATCTTAAAGTTTCGGCTGGCAGCCAGCAAACTAAAATTACAGGGCTTGCTGCAGAGGAGTTTCCTGTTATTCCAAGCATAGAGCGTGACCAAACAACGGTTCTAGGGGCAAGTGAATTTAGAGAGGCAGCTAGCCAAGTATTATTTTCCGTTTCTGTAAGCGATGCCAGGCCTGAACTTTCTGGCGTACTTATGAAATTAGAAGAAAAAACATTCACATTAGTTGGAACAGATAGTTATCGTTTAGCAGAACGCAAAATAGTAGCTAAATCAGGCGCAGAGGATGGTTCTGTTAATATTGTTCCTTTGCGGACCATGCAAGAGCTTGTGCGCGTTCTTGGGCAGTCAGAGGGGGAATTAGAGGTAGCTGTAAGTGATAATCAAATACTATTCTCTGTTGGCGAAGTAGAATTAATTTCGCGGCTTATCTCTGGCACATTTCCGGATTACAAAGAAATTATTCCAAAAAAGAGCCAAACTCAAGTGACGTTAGACAAAGATCCTTTGGTTCGTGCTATTAAATCTGCAAGTTTGTTCTGCAGGCAAGGCTTAAACCATGTTAGCTTTCAGTTTTCTTCTGACAAAATTTTAGTATCTGCTTCTGCTTCACAAGTTGGAGAAAATACTGTAGAAGTTCCTGCCAAAATAGAGGGAGCAGATTGTGATATTGTATTTGACTATAGATATATATTAGACGGCTTAAATGTAATTAGCGGATCTGAAATTTCTGTTAAGTTAGATGGTGGTAATAGTCCTGGTGTGTTTGTTCCAAAAGCTTCGGAAGAGTATCTTTATCTTGTGATGCCGATCAAGCAATAGCATGTGGGAATCATTAGGAGATTTAATTCCAAAATCAGTTAAAAAGGCGGGTATAGAAAAAAATATTACAGATGCCATGATTTGC
>CAZXOU010000058.1:0-5154 GCA_964642355.1 uncultured Gammaproteobacteria bacterium | reverse complement strand
CTAATGGATATGAAAATTCGTGCCCAACCACTAGGGTTGCAATTCAGTTTAGGACATCAATGTATAACATACAAGAATCAAACTGTGAAGTGGATCCAGCTAATGGGGGTCATGTACTTTCTGGTGAAAATGTTGGGGATAGAGCACTCAAAGTACAGGATCCACCTGGTCAAGGAGACAGCCCAAATGAGCATTGTAAATTATATGCGTTTGAACCAGTTCCAGAATCTGAAAATGATGCAGATGCTTTGCAAGCTAACCAAACCTATGGGCCAGAGGTGGAGTACAGGGACATTTCTAGTGGTGAAACCAGAAAAACCAATGGTGCGCATGAGGACGATACTCCATGGTCATTTGATGTAAAGCCAGCAAATAAATGTGTAGATCCGCCGCACATTACTCGTGTGCAAAAGTCAAAAGGAAAATGGGGGCAGTGTGTGACTATTTCTGGGTGGGGGTTTGGAGAAACAAAACAATCAAATAACGCCATTACTAAACTAACCACTGACAGTGATCGTTCATTAAGAAATCATACTGTGGAAGATGCTGGCAGCAGGCGTAGTGTTCCTCTTGCGCCTGTGATTATGAGTCATTGGGAAGGCGATAATGCTAAGAATATAACTACAAATGCTTGGGAAGATACATCTATCGCTGCTGATATATATAATTTATCAAAAGATCCTGGTACTAATTATATGCCAGCGCACGAGAGTTATGATCCAGATGCAGGTGGAGCGTGGATTGGCAGAGAAGAGGATATTGATATTGATGTTATGGTGCAAATTGCACAAGAAGTTGGTGGGGAGACAAAAGAATTAGTAAGCAATCCCTATAAGTTTTATGTTAATTCAGCAGATGAGTATGCTGGCCCATGCTTGTATTCAATTAGTCCAAACAAAGGCTATTGGGGTGATGATGTTACTCTAAATGGCAGAAATCTTGGGCTAAAAAACGATGATGATAAGGTGGCTTTTTATCAAGGCAAACATACTGACATATCTAGTATCCCAACAAGTGAAAGAGGTGACACGCATATTGCAACAATAGTGCCAGACCAAGCACAGGAGAATTCAGCAAAGGGAGAAGTTTATGTTAAGATTGCTGAAATAGAATCTAATAAACTTGAGTTTGATATATCAGGTGGCACTGGTGAATCATGCACTATTACTAGACTACAGTGTTCTGATAGTCATGATTTATGTCGCCAGGGTTTAGAGTGTGCTGTTGGTGGTGATCATCCATGTACGTGCCAGCGTGTGGTTAGGTTTGAGATAGAAAAGCCAACACCACGCAGTGGATGCACTGATTCTTGCTCATCTGCGCAAATTAGTTTTCAAACATCAAAGAATATACTGGAAACTAGCATAACAGATGCTAATATTGAATTGCGTAAATGCGTAGATGACACATGCGATTGGCAATCTGCTGCCCCACCAATTGATACTTCATCAGCTCTGTATGAAGATGAAGATGGCGTTACAAGCGAGCAGTGGGTGATTATTACCCCAAACACTACAGGAAATAAGCTTGATTTAGATTCATGGTACATAGTGCGCATTCTTGGGGGTACAAATGGGTTGCTAGCTACTGACAACAAACAAATACATAATCTTAATAATGATACAGATGATGATACCATTAATGATGCATATACTTGGCAATTTAAAACAGGGAAAAATGAGTGCGCGGTTGCTAGGATTGAGCTGGATCATACACGACTTAGTTTATATGAAACAGATACAGCTGATGTAACAGCAAAGGCGTATGGCCCAGGAAACTCATGCTCTAAATCTGGACAGCTTATGACACCATCTGATAAGTTTGAATGGAAAGCTTGCGCATATACAGCTGGAGATATAACAGCAGAATGTACTACAGCATGTGTTGAGCCAGAACTTGCTCCAGCTACTCCAGTGATAACTGTATCAACGTCAAGTACTAGCCAAACAAGCCTTACCGGAGTTAATGGTTCTCATGATAATACTGCTAAAGGACTGGTGTGCGGTTTTTACGATGGTGGTACTATCAAAGATGGAGCTATTGTAACTGTGCGAACACCATGTGTAAGTGATGCGCAATGCAAACAAGACGGACTTTGTGAGGAAAGTATATGTATTAGGAGTGGAGATAACAAAGGTAAATGCACACCAGTTATAAATGATTTTAATCCAAAAGATGGCGACATTGGCACATGGGTTACCATTAATGGTTGCTATTTTGGTAATGAACGTGGACATGTTGCTATAGCAGAACATCAGGGAGTTCCAGTGCCAACAGGAATTCCAGATATTGAATGGTGTAGCAACACATGGACAGATACGCAAATAATAGCCGCAAGAGGGGAAATTGTTTCAGCTAATGGGCCAGTAATTGTTAGGCGGACAGACTCAGAGTTAGGTACTTCAACTGGTATTTTTAGTCCAGATAGTGTGGTGCATCCAGGAATCTGCAAAGCAATACCAGACAGAGGAAGAAAAAACACTATTGTGGATATTCATGGCCAAAACCTTGGTGATATAGATCCCGCATCAGTAGTTATTGCTGACTATAAAGTGACCTTTTTTACTGATGTGGAATATCAAACACTTCAAGTAGTAACCACAAATGAACGCACAAGCTGTCCAGATGATGGATGGGCTGATGATCAAGTTTGTATACGTGTTGCTGATGCAACAGCTGGTGAGGGAACTGTTAAAGTTGTAAATAATACTCAACCAAGCAATACATTGGAATTTGAAGTGCTTGATGCGAGTTCTGGTTCAGCAAATTCTAAAAATATGTATGTTACAGCATATACTCCGGGAGTAGGTGGCTTAGCATGTCCTTTAATGATTGTTGAAGTTTATTTAGATGGGCAGCTTGATATAGGTTCTGTTGGTGTTGAATTTAATACCGTACTTGATGCTGGTGAGCTTGCAAATAGCCAGTTTGTTGTTAAAGATGCAGAAGATACTATTCTTGCAGGTGAGTTGCGGGTTGAAACAAGTTCTTCGTATTCTGTATTGATATTTGACCCGCTTGAGGTTTTTAAATATAGTGATCCATACACCATTGTTTTGGGCAGCGAATTAGAAACGCTTTCTGGCGGAGTACTTGCATCAAGAGCTGGTGATGCGTGTGAAGGAATGGTTAATGGAACCTGTAGTATCCCTTTTAATACGGTAAACACAGCACAGGTTGCACAATGTGTTGTAGATCATTTAAACATCAAACCAAATGCGCCAGTGTTTACATGCGCAGAAAGAGATGATTGTGATAGTGATGATAACAAAAACACAGACGCTCCTGGACACCAAAAAGTATTTACTAGCGAGGCAGTTGCAAAAAATGGACAAACTATTACTGCACCATCAGGGGTCATGGGGTATTGGAGTTTTAATAATGATGCAATAAATGGCACTGCAGTACTTGATCAATCAAGAAATGGGTATGATCTAGAAATAAATCCATCTCCTGGTGCTACGCCGACACAGGGAATATCTGGCAATGCATTAGAATTTGATGGTGTTGCTGATGAAATACAAGGTGATATATCAGGTGGCCATGTGTTTGCTTCCGAAGCAACTATTTCCGCCTGGTTTAAGGCTCCTAGCCCGGGGGCGGACCAACCGCGAATAGTGGAGTTTTCTGAAGGTGGAGACCAAAAGCAAAGTTCAGCATTGAGATTAAGTACAAACGGCACCTTACGGGTATGGGTTAGTTGTGCAGATAATTCAGGTGATACTAGTGAGGAGAATAAGCGTGGAAGATTTAGTACATCTGAAACCTATTTTGATGACCAGTGGCACCATGCAGTATATGCGTATAATGGTTCAGAGGGTAGCTTATATGTTGATGGTGTTCATATTCATACTGAAGCGGGTACTTGTGAAAACATATTTGACGCAAAGAAAGTTTCCATAGGAAACTACACAGCTAGTACACCTCATTCATTTAAAGGCCTTATAGATGAAGTGCGCATTTATGATCGTGCGCTTAGTGAGCCTGAAATTTTGATCTTATACGCAATACCTGGGCCTTCGTATACTTGGCAAACTAGTGATCAAAGCATACTTAGTTTTGAAAGCGGATTACCAGAACCAGATAAAGACAAAGACGAAATTTTTACAATACAAGCCAAAAATGGCTCTACCCTAATCAGTAGCAGAATTGACGGTACATCAATTACAGGCTCAACGGAAGCGCGAGTATTTTTGTGCGAAAATCCATGGCCTTATGAAATGAGAAACGACAGTGATCCATTTAATGATTCTAATAGCAGTGCTTTGCGTCAAGATACCGTCAAAGATATTAAAACCAACTTTTCAACATTCTATTGTAAAGATAGGGGTGAATTTGGCGAACATGATGATTTACCGGAAATTGGCGCGACATGTAATGGTGGAGATAGAGCAGGGCTTGTATGCAGTGTTAATGAGGATTGTCCTGGTAGTGACTCGTGCGTGTCAGGCATAGTAGAATTTGGACTGGATGACACAGGCAGATCAGATAAACGTTTGCTTAAAGAGATATTCTTAACCCAAGCTAGGTCTCGTGAGTGTATAGATGGGGACGCAAAAAAGATTGGTGCTTCATGTGTAATCAATGAGAATTGCGGGGTAGGTGGCCAATGTGTTGGTGAAATAGATGCTATTGGAATTCGGTCATTAAAAAATGAGCAAAATTATACAATTAATAATTGGTATGCAAGCCAGTCAGAATTAAAAGGCAATCCACAATCAATTAGCCCAATTGATTCGTTTAGCGCAATTCAGGACGGGCGTACTATTTATGTTAATGCATTAAATGATACGTTAGAAGAAGATGATCCTACTACAGAAGATGAAATTGAAAGAAGCATATATAACAATATATACCTTATTTCAGTAAATGACGGGGCACACCCAGACACAATAAATATATTTAACCAACTTGTTTCTAATTGGAGATTTTTGGTTAACATAAACCCCGATCAAAAACAAAAGCTCAAGAACGATGTTGTAAGAATTCAAGATGCAATTTCCCTTGCAAATTTGTTGGATAGCAAGGAAGCTCCAGAGCTTTTGTCTGGATCATTTGAACCAGGGTGGAGCTTAAGTGTGTGGCCTTCTTGGAATTCTGCACTTTCGCAAGATTTTTGATCTGGTGGGGCTGAGCCAGCACGTGCCGGTCTTT
>CAZXOU010000057.1:0-5456 GCA_964642355.1 uncultured Gammaproteobacteria bacterium | reverse complement strand
ATTTTTACAAAATTGGTTCTGGAGATATTACTTGGCATGAAATGCTGGAGTACATTGCTAAAAAGCAAAAACCAGTAATTCTTGCAACTGGTGCTTCAACTTTAGCTGAAGTAGGTGAAGCAGTACGTACCATCACTTCTACTGGCAACCATCAATTAGCCATTTTGCAATGTATTACTAATTACCCATCTAAAATTGAAAGCGCAAACATCAATGTACTTAAAACCTATCAACAGGCATTTGGAGCAATAACTGGTTATTCAGACCATACTCCAGGCGATACTGTGGTATTGGGCTCAATTGCCTTGGGCGCAAAAGTTATTGAAAAGCATTTAACTTTAGACAAGACAGCTGAAGGGCCAGATCATCCTCATTCAATGAACCCAGAAGAGTTTAGCCAAATGGTTAAGCGAGTGCGTGATTTAGAAGCAGGTCTAGGGTCATCCACAAAAGAAGTGGTTGCAGAAGAATCAGAAACCGTTGTGGTTCAGCGCAGGGGATTGTATGCCAAGTATGCTATTAGTCGCGGACAAGTATTCACAAACGATAATGTTATTGAATTACGCCCTGCATTAGGATTATTACCAAAGCATAAAAAAGACATTATTAATAAGGATGCTAAAAGGGACATAGCTCCAGGAGAACCTATCCAGTGGAGTGATGTAAGTTAATATGTATATTGATTTAGCAACAATTACTGCTATTGTAAGTAATGATTCTGTGAAGCAATCAGATGCTGTTATTTGGCTAGAAGGAGATGGCTTAAGTCGCATGAGTGAGGTCATTAGAGTGTTTGAAGAAGGACTTGCTGACAGTATTGTGGTAAGTGGTGGATTAGATAAACCGCCAATTGCTATTAAAGCATCCCAACTTGCTGAGGAGTTGTACAAGAACGGTATTACAAAGGAAAAAGTCATTATTGAGGAGACTTCCCAAAACACGCATGAGCAAGGGATTGAAATCATGAAAATGGTTAAAGAAAAGAATTGGAAAAGGATAATTCTTGTTGCTTCGCACTATCACCAACCACGGGCCTTTCTTACATTTTTGAAAGCAATGCAAGAAGCAGGCATGAAAATTGAAATCTATAATTCACCTGCACGAGATTTACCATGGTTTACTAAAGTGGTTGAGAATAATCGCAAGCAGTTGTTTGAAGGAGAAATGCAGAAGATAGAGGAATACAGCAAAAAAGGTCATGTGGCTCCAATAGGAGAATCATTAGATTACCAAGAATGGAAGGAGTCGCAATCATAAAATTATATGAATATAGAGCAAGCTAAAAAAATAATGGGTGGTAACTTTATTGGACCAGAAGAATTAAGCAAAATAAGCTCAAAGCTTGGCATTGGTAAGATTTCAAGAGTCCCAAAGATTCCTTTTTCAGAATCACTTTTAAAAAAGGTGCGCAAAGATGCAATTTTGATTTTAGGAGTTCCGGTTTCAATAAATACATTGCGAAGGCGATTAGGAATAAATCCGAGAAAATTAGAGCCTTGTTTTTATAATCAAGATTGGTATATAAAGGAAAAATTCGCAAATAAAAAACTTAAGCTTGGATGGTATTTGGTCAGCAAAGATGTCAAATCAAATACACGAGCTAAAGATCCAGATCAAATTAAAAAAACAATCAAGAGCAGCCAAGGATTTCCTTCTGCAGTGTTATGCGCATATACGTTTTTTGCATATTATTTTCATACAGACGGCAAGATGCTCTGGAAAAATGATATGATTTGGTGTATTGATCGAGATAAAAATGTAGATCAGATATATGTTGGCCAATATATAGATCCAAAAGCATTAAATAAAAACGGATTTAATATTCATAGGCATTTAAGTATTAAACCTAATTATGGCTTAGCGCCAGAAATTATTAAGTAAATTATATGAGAACAGTAGGATTAGTTATTGCTAAAGGAGAAAGTCGACGCCTCAAAAATAAGAATTTCAGAGAATTCTGCGGAAAACCCATGTTCATGTGGGCTGTGGAAAAGTGCTTAAACGTGTTTGATGAAACGTACGTAAGCTCTGATAATGATTTCATTCTAGATGAAGCAAAAAAAGCAGGAGCTATTCCTATTAAACGTCCAGTAGAGCTGTGTAAGAGCGATGTTATGAATGTGCCAGTGTACCAGCATGCAATGGAGCATATGGATAGCCCAGATATTATGATTGCCGTAAAAGCCGACTCTCCTACAACTGATATTAAAATCATTGATCATGCAAAAGAGATAATGGAAAATCACGATTATGACGAGTTCATGACTGCATACCCAATCCGCGGATACAGGGATAAGAGCGCTGTATACGGGTCTGTATGGGCAATCCGCAAGGAAAAGCTAGCAGTCTACGAAGATCCAATGATGCCGGAGCCAAAGGCACTAATAGTAGATCCTGCTATTGATATTCACAATGAAGAGGATTTAAAGGCCGCAGAAAAGCAATTAAAAGAGCAATCTAATTAAATATATGCAAAATACTGATTATCATGTGTGGAGGAAAATTCAAAAGCCAATTAATGACCACGAGTTTTTAGTTGGAAAAACAATGGCGCGCGAGCTGCACCAAAAGGACTACAGGGACATTGCTGTTGAATATATTTTTATTACGCCAGATGACGTAGAAAAAACTCTTAAGCTTTTGCCGAATGCGTGGGAAAGTTTTAAAGGAAAAGGAATTGATTTGGGCGGAGGAATTGGGTGTGTATCGTCAATCATCGCTAAAAAAGATGAAGTAGAAAGCATTCACTGTGTTGAATATACGGAAGATTTGGTAAGACTCTGTCAGCCAGTTATGAAACAGGCAATTTTAGGAGACAAAAAAGATAAAATCATATCAGTGGTAGGCGACTTTAATAATCTAGAACTTCCAGATAATAGTTTGGATTTTGCAGTTTCATGGGATTCCATGCACCATTCATATGATCTAATACATACACTTAAAGAGTGCTATCGAGTACTTAAACCCGGCGGCAGGCTTGTGCTTATAGACCGCGCACACAACAATAGCACGCCAGACTCAGAAATCCAGCGGATGTTAAATGTGGTATATGACAAAGAATATCTCCGCAAAAATTACCTGGACGAGAACATGACATTAACACGCAGGGATAATGGCGAGCATGAATGGCGCTATAAGGAATTAGATAACTTTTTCAGTGAATCTGGATTTAAGTTAAGAACGCGCGTTTCAATTAAAACAGACAATCAGGATAATAGAAATTTAAAAAATGATGTAGGAGATGTAGAAATATTTGTGCCATATAATTTAGGCGGATTTGGCCACCGCAAAGTTGGGTTTGTCTTAGAAGCAATATAAAATAATTATGAAAAAAACAATTTTTATTATTATTACTAGATCGTTTATTGTCCGTAATATTCTGCGTTCCGGCACTCTTTCGATGTTAAAAAAAGCAGGGCATAATATAGTGGTTATTTTTTCGGGCGACACTATTCCGGAACATATTAAAAAAGAGTTTTCCAGCGATCAAGTTACACTTGTTGCATGCACTACCAATGTAGGCCGAATCCATAAGCGCGAGACTGTGTTTGCTCGGTATGTCATAAACACAAAAACGACCCGGCTTTTGGCTAAATATAGGCAAACTACTGCTAAGCGACTTAAGGATAAAAATTTACCTAAGCCTTCTTTTGTTGTTACGTCAGTCCGAAGGGTTTTGTTGGAATTTTTTAGCTTTTTTACTTTTTTTAGAAAAGCATATAGATTGCTGGAGAAGTATATGTTTCCAGAAAAAAATGAAACAATACAGCACTATTTTGATACATATAAGCCTGCATTAGTATTTTCAACTTCTATAGTATCTAAGCTTGATATTGCTTTTATGAAAGAGGCTTGCAGAAGAAAAATAACAACTGTTTCCATGCCTAAGAGCTGGGATAATGCTTCTAACCAGTATTATCGTTTTCTCCCTGATTACATATTTGTGCAGAATAATATATTAAAGCAATACACTATCAACCTCCAAGATATACCAGAGCACAGGGTAGTAATTGTAGGTTTTCCCCAGTTTGACTGGTACAAGCAGAAGGACATAATTAAAACAAAAAAAGAGCATTTAGCGCATAAAGGCATGGATCCAGAGCGAGCAATGATATTTTTTGGTTCAGAAGGCCTTTGGGCTCCTTATGACCATGTTGTCGCAGAAAAAATATATGAGTGGATTCGCAATGATGAATTGGTTAAGCCATGCCAGCTATTGGCTCGACCCCACTACTCAAACGTGCATCTGGACGTGTTTAAGAAGTTGCGCAATAAGCCACATGCGGTGGTTGACGATTATCCAGTAGTTCCTTTTTTTCCTGACCAATGGGACCCAACTATTCCTA
Source organism: uncultured Gammaproteobacteria bacterium (assembly GCA_964642355.1). GTDB lineage: Bacteria > Patescibacteriota > Patescibacteriia > UBA2169 > UBA2169 > UBA2169. The sequence continues at coordinate 1,110 of CAZXOU010000057.1, read as the reverse complement.
ATACCATTGATTTTACCAATTCAGTTGTCCACTGCGATGTTATGGTTAATGTTGCCTCAACTCTGGCTTTGGATGCCGCATGCGCTGATAGGCCTATCGTAAGCGTGGGCTTTGGCTGCGGATATAAGGGGGGAATTGATTCAACTGAGGTTTTTTACGAATCTGACCACAATGGATGGGTGATGGACACAAAGGCGGTTATTAAACCGAAATCATATGCAGAATTAAAAGAGGCCATTAATACGTATTTGCTTAATCCGCAAACACTTGCTAAAGAAAGAGTTGTATTAAGGGACAGATTATGCTATCGCGTTGACGGCCAATCATCAAAGCGTATTGTCCGAGCTTTGCATAACATTCTGCAATCATAGTTATATGAATACTAAATTACATATAATAATGTACCACTATGTGCGGGATGTAAAAAATTCCGACTTTCCTAATTTAAAAGCACTTGATGTGGGTGTATTTAAGGATCAGCTGTCTTATCTTAGGGAGAAGTATGCTGTTGTTACTATGGAGGATGTAATTAATTCAATATCTGGAACACGCAATCTTCCGGAAAAAGCAGCACTGTTAACCTTTGATGATGGGTATCGCGACCATTATGATTATGTTTTTCCTTTGTTAAAAGAATATAACATGCAAGGAAGTTTTTTTCCTGTTGTAAAAGGGGTTAGGCATAAAGAAGTATTTGACGTAAATAAAATTCATCTTATATTATCAAGCCACGCCAATACAAAAGATATTATGCAGGATATTTTTCATTTGCTCGACGAGCATCGCTCGGAATACAAACTTAAAAGCAATGAGGAGTATTGTAAATTATTTTATAAGTCTGACCGCTTAGATGACGCTGGCACTGTTTTTATAAAAAGGCTTTTGCAAAAAGGATTAAAGACCGAGGTTGCAAAAAAGATCACGCATGCGCTGTTTCAAAAATATGTTTCAAAAGATGAGCAAACAATTGCTAAAGAGCTGTATCTTGGCATTAGTGATTTAAAAGAAATGAAACATGCTGGCATGCATATCGGCGGGCATGGTTTTAGCCACCAATGGCTTTCTAACTTAGACCCTAAAGAGCAAGAATTAGAAGTTACTGAAACAATA
>CAZXOU010000056.1:0-5553 GCA_964642355.1 uncultured Gammaproteobacteria bacterium | reverse complement strand
AGCATCCACAACACGAGACATATTGGGGTAATGTAAATCCAATTGGAGATCGTAGCTGCTATAACGAAGGGAAAAGATCTGCAGAAGCATTAGTGTTTGCATATCACAGACAACACGATGTGGATATACGTGTAGTTCGGATTTTCAACACATATGGCCCGCATATGGCAGTAGATGATGGGCGCGTTGGTCCGAACTTTATTTTACAAGCCTTAGCTAATAAACCTATAACTATATATGGAACTGGGGATCAAACAAGAAGCTTTTGCTATGTAGATGACATGATAAATGGATTAATTGCAATGATGGAAAATAACAAAAACTTTGTAGGCCCTGTGAACCTTGGTAACCCAGCAGAGATAAGTATGCGCTCTAAAGCGGAAACTATTATACGTATGATTAATTCAAAATCTGAACTTGCTTATCATCCACTTCCAGAAGATGACCCACATAGAAGAAAACCAGATATCTCTTTGGCAAAGGAAAAACTAGGCTGGGAACCAATTATAGATCTTGAAACTGGTCTCAAAAAAACAATTGATTATTTCAAAAAAATATGATAATTTAGTATGTATCATGTCTAAAACAATACTTGTAACAGGCTCAGCAGGATTCATAGGTTTCCACGTAAGCCGCGCTCTATTAGAACGCGGTGATACTGTTATTGGGGTTGATAATTTTAATGATTATTATGATACAAAGCTCAAAGAAGATAGGAACAATATTCTTGAAAAATATGAAAACTATAAAATTTATAGAGTAGATATAACTGATAAAAAATCTTTGGAAGAAGTATTTTCAAAAGAAAAAATTGACATCATCTGCCATCTTGCAATGTATGCAGGAGTTAGATACTCAATAGAACAGCCTAATCTGTATTTTCATACAAATATAGAAGGCACATCAAATATTCTTGAATTATCACGCGTGCGGTCAATTAAGGATATTGTTATCGCGTCCAGCTCATCAGTCTATGGGAATGACCCAATTCCATGGAAAGAGACCCAAGAAGTAAACAACCAAGTAAATCCATATGGGGTAAGCAAGCGAGCAGTTGAATCGCTTGCAAAGACTAATCACATTCTATACAAGCTTAACATAACACTATTAAGATTTTTTTCTGTGTATGGACCTTGGGGTAGGCCTGATATGGCATACTTTACATTTGCAGATAAAATTACTAAATGCCAACCAATTGATGTATATAACAACGGCAAATTAAAAAGAGATTTTACATATATAGATGACATAGTAGATGGCACAATCGCGGCAATTGATAACCCTAAGCCATATGAAATTTATAATCTAGGAAATCATAAAAGCGAAGAGCTTGGATATTTTATAGAGTTGATAGAAAAAAATCTTGGTAAAACTTCAGAAAAAAATTACCTTCCAATGCAGGAAGGAGATTTCTTAGAAAACTTTGCTGACATTGATAAAGCAAAAAAAGATTTAGGCTTTGAACCTAAAACTAGTTTAGACGAAGGAATCAAAAAATTTGTTGATTGGTATAAGGAATACTACAAAATATCCTAATAAAAGTCCTGTAACAAGGACTTTTTTAATTCTTAAGGTAGGGTTGACATTTTAAACATTTATGGTATGATAATAAATTCCCTAATAAATTGGGAGAAATAAGCACTTTGAAACACTTCTAACCTTGCCCAATGGCAAGTTCATCTAGGAGGGTCTAAATGACCACTACCGTATATGTATGGCTACACTACATAAGTGTGGCGATAATGTTTATGTGGGGAATTGAGTGTTTTATTTTAACCCTCAACCCAAGATTCCGCATAACATTAATAATGGAAAACTTAGGAAAAACAAGGCCTGTACTGTTGATAAAGCAATTTTTCGATTCATGGATAGTTAACATTGCCATCCTCATAATCGGATCTCTGCTTATAGAAAAAACAGCGCCTTATGCAATTGAAGAATCTGGCTTTAGTTTTTATGCCTTGACTATCGGATTTTTAGTAGGTTTCATTGGCACTATCAACTTCCGATTCTCGAAAAATAAACCAGTATGGCTTTTTTTTACAGCTCTAGGATTGATAGCGATTTTTGCGGGAGTCGATCAAGCCCTACAAAATCCGGAAAGCAAATTCGTTGTTTTCTATTTGATCGAGCTATTCATGGTCCTTAAGGTGATGATGTATTTCGGACTAAAAGCAAAGAACATCAGTTGACTGAGATAAGCACTGTAGGAAGAGGAAATATGATTCCACAACAACAATAAGACAACAACATTCAGCATTTTAGCTGACGGTCAAACGAGCAGACACCGAAAGTTCTGCTCTTTTTTTACAAAAAATTCAAGTTACCTATAAACAGCTTGCATTTCTACAACTGAATTATGGAGCAATGCATTAGTAACTAAAATACCTCTTTTGTGATACAAATCAGATTGATTATATGCTAGTTTATTTCCCAGCATATCAGTCATTGTTCCTTGAGCCTCTATAAGAATACAATACGCAGCTGCAGTATCCCACTCTTGCAGTTTATCACTCATAGTAAAATACAGCTCTGCCTTGCCAACTGCCACCTCTGCTATTTTTAATCCAGCGCTACCTTTTTGCACAAAGTCAGAAACTCCTAACCTGTTTAAAAATGATTCTTCTTTGTCAGTTAAATGATGCCTGCTGACAACTGCTTTTGCTTTTTGCAAATCATCGTGATTGTTGACAGACATCTTTTGCCAATCCCCATTTTCACGCTTAAAAGCTCCTTTGCCAAGTTGTGCAATATAAAGTATATCTTTCACTGGATTATATACCACACCTATCTCTGGCACGCCATTATTAACCAATGCAATCATAATAGAAAACTCGCCTGTCTTAGTAACAAAATCTTTTGTACCATCCAAAGGATCTACAATCCATACCTGATTTTGATTTAATCGCTCGCCAGTATCTTGAGTTTCTTCTGAAAGTATTGGAATTCCAGTGGAAGACAAAAGCATATGTATAATTTTATCACTTGCTATATCAGCTTCGGTTACTGGTTCTTTTCCATCTTTTAAAGTATACGAAAATTGCGTGTTATAGATTTGCATCACTTGTTCGCCTGCCTTAAAGGCTGCGTTTATAGCTGTCGACATCTCTGGTGAAAAAGACGAATTTGGTAATTTCATCTGTAAAAGATTTTTTTGTTTTAGGAACTCGACAATCCGCTGTGTGCTGGCAATTGGTTCGTGGATTGCTGTATCAACCACAAGGTCAGATTCTTGGGGCGTCTCATACGGATTACTAGGGCTAATGCCAATAAAGTTATCTATTTCACCTTTTAATGCACGCGAATACAATCCTTTTACATCGCGTTTTATACACGTATCTAAAGACGCATTAATATATACTGAATAGTAATTATTGCCAATCATAGTCCGAACCATGTTCCTGTCTTCTTGGTATGGTGAAATGATTGGTACTATCACAAAATCATGGTCAAGGGATTTTTCCTTTGCCATTTCTGCTATAATTTTATTATTCTCACGAATGTCCTCGCGAGAGAATCCTAATTTAACTTTGCGCGAGTTTCTGACATCATCTCCATCAAGCATTGCCACGCTTTTTCCTTGGGCCTCTAATGACTTTTTTAGCTCTTGTGCAATAGTAGTTTTTCCAGAACCAGACAAACCAGTAAACCACAAAACATTACCTTGATTATTATCTTCCTTTTCAGAAACAAATACTTCTTCTCCGCTGTTAGAAGCATTAAGAATCATTTGTGATATTTCTGGCCTCATAAACCACTCTGGAGGTTGTTCGCCTTTCTCAATCATCTTCCGTGCCTGTGTACCGCTAATATGCATTTTTTCTTCTTCAGTATGATCTGAATCATCTGCCTCGTGCACATGCTGATTTAACTTTTTAGAATAGAATATTTGATCAAACCGCACTGGTCGAATATCCAAATCATCAAACTTATCAAAAATTTCATGCGCGGCTTTTGGATGATAAAAGTTACCTACCCCAGTATGATCTCGTCCTACCACAAAATGACTACATCCAAAGTTCTTTCTGCATAAAGCTGTAAATATTGCTTCGCGAGGGCCTGCATATCTAGAGAAAGTAGCATATGTTGCAAATACCACTTTATCCTTAGGATAAAAATCTGATACCATTTGCTCGTATCCATTGATTATATATTTTGCATGAAAGTCACCTGGCTTTTTTTTGCCAATTACAGGATGAACAAACAATCCATCACAGTTTCCTCTAGCCATTGCATCAAGCTGAATAAACTCATGGCTTCTGTGAATTACATTTCTGGTATGGAATCCTACTATTTTGCTCCATCCTTTTTCGTGAAACATTCTACGCACTTGGCGAGGAGTAAGTTCATATTCTTTGTGCTCTGAAGTTCTGCGGCGCAATAAACTTATTTTTCCGCCAAGCAAAACTGGTTGCATATTATTTATCCACTTAACACCTGGATGATCTTCGCTTGTAGTTCCATATAATTTTTGATTTGTTTCATCTTTATCAAATTCATATTTTTCCTCTAAATGAAGCAACCCCATTGGTCCTTCATCATCCCACAAGGCTATATCATTTCCAACTTGAACAATATCACTAAAATCTTTTGCAACATCCAACACAATTGGAATTGTCCACACCTCACCATTTGCCAGACGCATATTATCAAGCACTCCATTAAAATCCTCTTTTCCCATAAAGCCTTCTATAGGGCTAAATGTGCCAATTGCAATTTGTTCAACATCCATTTGCTTATCTTGGTCTAGTGTAATTTTTGGTAATGATTTTATATATTCGTCATCTGGAATTTCTCGTATAACTCTATCAACCAAGCTTCCTCCATGTGGAGCAATAAGTCCAGCATTTGAATCAGTATTTAACAAATAATCTACAGACTCTAAATTATCTATAATAGGATGATCGCTATTATCAAAATTATTCGCGTCTTTTGCAACTTCAGCTTGCTCAATTAATTTATTTAACATATTTATGCAAGCAATCGGATACTTGCCAATAGCTGTTTCCGCGGACATGGTCAATCCTATTGCTCCATCTAATATGGTTGTAATAACATCATTTACTTCTGCGCGTGTTGGCTTTTTGTTCTGGATCATGGATTCCAATAGGTTAGTAGCCACAAAAACACCCTTAGATTTTTTAGCTGCCCTTGCTAATACAATTTTTTGAGTTAAAGGAATTCTTTCTATTGGAATTTCTTTAGAAAGATCACCTCGATCCAATAGAAGATAATCAGACGCATCAATGATTTCATCTAGATTTTCTAAAGCATCCACACATTCAATTTTAGAAATTATTTTCATCTTTCCTTGTGTTGCATTTCTTACTTCTTCCACAAATTCTTTTGACCGCATAAATGATGCAGCAATATGTTCTATACCCTCGTCCAACCCAACTTGAATTGATTCATAATCTTTTTTAGACAATGCAGGCAAGTCAAAATATTTGTGCATGCCAGGATCAATTGCTACGGCTTTATTATTACCTAAAATACCTCCACTAACAGCACGTGCAACAATATACCCATCTTTGATGGTAGTTATATCTGATA